>DATGFS010000024.1 GCA_035308905.1 bacterium
TCGCGGTGCTCGGCACCACGATCTCGCCCTACATGTGGTTCTGGCAGGCGAGCCAGGAGGTCGAAGAACGCGAAGCGATCGGCGAGCGCCGCCTCTGGCAGCGGCACGGTGTGAGCCGCCGAGAACTGGCCTACGCCGCCTGGGACGTCGACGTCGGCATGCTCTTCTCCAACGTCGTCATGTACTTCATCATTCTCGCCACCGCGTCGACCCTGCACCGCGCCGGCCACACCACTATCACGTCGGCCGCCCAGGCCGCGGAGGCCCTACGGCCGCTCGCCGGCTCGCTCGCGACATGGCTGTTCGCGATCGGCCTCGCGAGCGCGGGCTTGATCGCGATCCCGGTGCTGCTCGGCTCCGCCGCCTACGCCGTCGGGGAGCTGTTTGGATGGCGCACCGGCCTCGGCGAGCGGCCGGGACGGGCGAGGGGATTCTACGCGGTCATCGTCGTCGCGACCGCCGTCGGCATGCTCATCAATTTCACGGGCATCAACCCAATCGACGCGCTGTTCGTGACGGCGCTGATCAACGGCTTCATCACGCCGCCGATCCTGGTGCTGCTGATGCTCGCGGCCAACAACCGCGCGATCATGGGGACGCGCGTGAACGGCCCGCTGCTCAATACAATCGGCTGGGGAACGACCGCGGTGATGACCGCCGCCGTCGTCGGCCTCATTCTGACCTGGAAATCCTAGCGCCGCGCAGATCCGGCGCGGCCGCCGCTACTCCAGTCGGATCTCCTCCCCGATGCCCTTCGCCTGCGCGCGCGCGTAGGCAAAGCGCGCGGTCGCGACGTCCTCGACCGCCATCCCGAGCGACTTGAACAGCGTAATCTCGTCCTGACTCTCGCGGCCGGCGTGGCGGCCGGCGAAAACCTCGCCGATCTCCGCGACGATGTGGCGCTCCGTGATCGCGCCTTCACGGATCGGGCCGACGACGTCGCCGGCTTCGGTCATCGCCGCCTCCCGCGAATCGACAAACAGCCGGGCGCGGCGGACGGCGTCGGTGGCGAGTTCGCGCCAGTCCGGCCGGGCCGCGCCGACCGCGTTGAGATGCGCGCCGGGCGCGAGCCAGGCGCCCTCGACGACAGGCGTCGTGCTGCCGCTGACGGTGCAGATGACGTCGGCGCCGCGCACCGCGTCCTCCGCCGACGCGGCGACCGCGACCCGCACGCCGAATCGCTCCCGCATCTCCGCCGCGAAGCGCTCCGCGCCCGCCTGCGTCCGGCTCCACGCCCTGACCTCGGAGGGCGGGCGCACCTCGCGCAGCGCCTCGACGTGGCTGCGCGCCTGCACACCCGCGCCCAGGATCGCGAGCACGCGCGCGTCCTGGCGTGCGAGCCGGTCCGTCGCGGCGGCCGAGACGGCCGCCGTCCGCATCTCCGTGATGAGGCGCCCGTCCAGCACCGCGCGCAGCGCGCCGGTCGCGGGATCGAGCAGCAGAATCGTCGCGAGGTGCGTCGGCAGCCGGCGGGCGGCGTTGTTCGGGTAGAAGGCGACGGCCTTCAACCCCAGCGCTTCCTCTGATTCTCCGGCTTCGCCCGGCCTGCCGCCCGGCGCGGCCGGCGCCGGCGGCGCGAGATATGCCGGCATCACGCCGAGGAACCCGCCGTACCGCGCGACCGGCGTCGTCGACCGGACGGGCTGCACGGCGCCGCCGGTGCTGAAGCTCGCGAGCGTGCGGGCCATGAGCGGAATCAGCTCGCGCATCGCGAGCAGTTCGCGGAGATGGGATTCTCGCAGCAGCAGGGCCATCTGTCGCACCCGTTGTAAGCGTCGTGAGCGGCCGGCACCTTGTTCGGCGGTCGCAACGGGAGGTCCCCCCGAATGCCGGTTCGAGCCGTCACCTTCGACGTCTATTCGGCGATGTTCGACACCGTGGGCGGGCTCACCGGCGCCCTGCGCGCGTTTTTCCACCAACGCGGCATCGCCGCGGACTCCGCGGCGGCGGCCCGCGCCTGGCGGAGCGCGCACATGAGCTACCTGCTGCTCGCGAACTCGCTCGACCGGGAGCCGGCGTCGAACCGCGCGGCGATCGAAGCCTCGCTTCGCTACACCCTGCGGGGACCGGCCCCGGAGATCGTCCCCGCCGACATGGCCGCGCTCGTCGGGGCCTGGGAGCGCCTGCCGGCCTGGCCGGAGGCCGCGGAGGTGCTCGCCGAGGTGCGCCGGCGCCCCAGCGCGCTCGGCGTCCTGTCCAACGGCGATTACGGCATGCTGGGCGCGCTCATGCGGACGTTTCCGGTGCGGTTCGACCGGATCGTGTCGGTCGAGGGCGGCAAGTTCAAGCCGCATCCATCGGTGTATCGAAAGACGCTCGCGGAGATGGGCGTGTCCGCGGAAGACCTGCTCCACGTCGCCGGCTCACCGAGTGACGCCGCGGGCGCGACCGCGGCCGGCCTCCGGACGATCTGGATCAACCGCGCCGCGGACGCGGTCCTCGACCCGCGGTTCGCCCCGGCGCACCAGTCCGCGGATCTACGGGGGATCCTGCCGCTCCTCTAGTGCCGGGCGAGCGCGGCCGTCGCGAGCGCGCCGAGCGTTCGCAGACCGCGTTCGATCCGCGCGTGCCAGTTATGCCCGCAGCTCAGTCGCAGGCAGTTGGCGTACCGGCCGCCGGCCGAGAACACGTCCCCGGGCGCGAAGCAGATGCCCTTGGCGAGCGCGGCGTCGAACAGCTCACGACTGCGGAGCGGCTTCGGCAGCTCCAGCCACAGGACGAAGCCGCCGGCGGGCCGCGAGACCCTCGTCCCGGCGGGAAACGCCTGGTCGATGATCCGCAGCATATGATCGATGTTGTTGGCAAACGTCCGCCGCACGCGGCGCAGATGACGGTCGTACCCGCCCGACGAGAGAAACTCCGCCAGCGCCAGCTGCGGCAGCGCCGGCCCGCAGAGCGTGAACCCGAGTTTGCGCTCCAAGATTTTCTGCATGTGGCGCCCCGCGGCGATCCAGCCGACGCGGTATCCCGGCGCGAGGGTCTTCGAAAACGAACTGCAGTACAGGATGTTGCCGGACGGCCGGAGCGCCATGAACGGCCTGGGACGCTCCTCGCCGAAGAAGATGTCGCCGTAGATGTCGTCCTCGATCAGCGGCAGCCCGTGTTTCGCCAGCAGGTCGAGGACCGCCGCCTTCTTCGCGTCCGTCATCGTGCAGCCGAGCGGGTTGTTGAAGCTCGACGCGAAGAGGCAGGCCGCGATCGCCCCGCGCTCGAGCGCGTCCCGCAGCGCCGGGACCTCGACGCCCGTCGCCGGGTCCGTCGGGAGCTCGAATGCCCGGAGATCGAGCGCCTCGATGATCTGGAGGAGGCCGAAGTACGTCGGCGACTCGATCCCGATCGCGTCGCCCGGCTTGGCGACGGCCTTCAGCGCGAGCGCCAGCGCTTCGGTGCAGCCGCAGGTGATGGCGATGTCCTCGGGCGAGAGCGCCTGGCCCCAGCGCAGCGCGCGGCGGCCGATTTCCCGGCGCAGCCGCGGGTCGCCCTTCGGCACCGTGTACGTGTTGCAGTCGACGCCCTTCGTCCGCGCCGCCCGGGCCAGGAAGCGGTCGAGCCGCGCCGACGCCAGCAACTCGGCACTCGGGATGGCGCACCCAAGCGGCACCAGCTTCGGGTCCGCGGCGTGTTCCAGCAGCTTCAGCACGACGCCGGACACCGCGACACTCGCGGCCTTGGCCGGCGGTTTGGAGGCCGTCGGCAGCTGACGCGATACCGGCTGCCCCGTGGCGACGTAGAAGCCGGACTGCGGCCGCGCCTCGAGCACGCCGCGGTCCTCCAGCAGGCGGTACGCCTGCAGCGCGGTGGACAGGCTGGTCTCGCGCTGCCGGCTGATCTCGCGCAGCGACGGCACCCGGGAGCCCGGCGCAAGCGTGCCGCCGGCGACGAGACCGGCGATGAAGCCGGCGAGCTGCTCGTAGCGGCAGAGCGGCTTCTCGCGCACGCGCGCCCTCCCGGGCCGTGGAACTGTTATGGCCACAACTTCAGTAATCTGTATCTGTTATCCTCGCGCCGCGCGCGCTAGAATCGCGGTGCGGGGACGTGCGAACGGAGGTGCGGCGTGCCCTACCAGGCGATATGTCAAACTGCTGCTGATCGAGCCGCGCGGCGTCCGGAATACCTGGCACGAGGGCGGCGAACGGACGGCGCCCAACGATGTCTGGATTTGACACGGCGATGAGCCGGCGCCGCTTCCAGCAGGTCGACGTGTTCACGACGACGCCTTACGCTGGGAACCCCGTGGCCGTGGTGCTCGATGGCGAGGGCGTGACGCAGGAGCAGATGGCGCGGTTCACCCGATGGACGAATCTGTCGGAGGCGACGTTCGTCCTGCCGCCGGCCCGGCCCGAGGCCGACTACCGGGTGCGCATTTTCGCGCCGCTCGGCGCGCGCGGCGCCGCGGCCGCCGAGCTTCCGTTTGCCGGACATCCGACGCTCGGGACGTGCCACGCCTGGCTCGCGGCCGGAGGCACGCCGAAGCAGAAGGACGTGGTCGTGCAGGAATGTCCCGCCGGCCTGGTGAGGATCCGCCGGGGCGCAGACCGCCTGGCCTTCGCCGCTCCGCCGGTCATTCGAAGCGGACCCGTCGACGAGGATCTCGTCCGGCGCGTCGCGTCGATGCTGCGCGTCGACCGGGCCGGCATCGTCGAAGCCGCGTGGTGCGACAACGGTCCGGGATGGGTCGCGGTGTTTCTCCCGACCGCCGACGCGGTGCTGGCGCTCGAGCCGGGGACGGTCGATATGCCCGTCGGGGTCGTCGGTCCCTATCCGAACGGTGCTCCGGCGGCGTTCGAGGTGCGGGCCTTCTTTCCGAAGCAGGGCGCCACCGCCGAAGATCCGGTGACCGGCAGCCTCAACGCGTCGCTGGCGCCGTGGCTGCTCGACAGCGGCCGGGCGCGGTCGCCGTACGTGGCGAGTCAGGGCACGGCGTTGGGCTGCAGCGGGCGCGTCCACGTCGAGCGCGACAGCGAGGGGACGATCTGGGTCGGCGGCGGCACGATCACGTGCGTGAGCGGCCACGCGAACGTGTAAGGCGCGCGATCGTATGGCGTGTCCGGGAAGGGCACGCCCACCGCTCTCCGAGGGTTACGCGCCCGTCCCGCCCGTCGCCGGCCGCGCCCCCGCCGGTGACGGCTCCGGCGACGCCGGCGCAGGCCTACGGCGTGAGCCAAAGCGTCCCGCCTGGCTAGTCCCCGGAGGGGGCGACGCCGACGCCCGCAAATACTCCGTCACCCCGCCGATCCGTGTGACGAGACGGACGAACGAGGGAAACCGCCGGCCCGGATCGTGGGCCACAACCGGCGCGGAGAGCCGGTAGAGTCTGCCGTTCGTCTCGAGGTCGCAGCCGCCGGCCGCCAGCACGTTCTGCACCCACTCGCTGCCGCGCCCATAGGTCAGGGCGATCACGAAGCCGTCCGGGACTTGAAACACATTGACAGGCGTCCGGTAGAGACGGCCTGTCTTCCGGCCGCGATGGATGACGATCGCGAACCCGGGCGCCCGCCCGGCGAATCGCCGCGTCAGCCGGTTCGTGACGGCGCGGTTGAAGCGCGCGACCGATTTCCGGCGAAACCGCACCAGCAGAATGAGACTCAACATCGCCGCCGGGATCACCGCGAGAAATGACAATCGCCGCATGACGGGTCTCCTTGCCGGGCCTTCGTCTTCTACTTGTTAATTAGGGTGTTCCGCAAAGAGCGGCCTTACACACGCAGCGCGGAGAAGAATCTTTGCAGCAGCTCCCGGCATTCCGTCTCGCATACCCCGGCCGTGACACGCACCGTATGGTTGAAGCGGACGCCGTGGAAGAGATCGATGACGCTGCCCGCGGCCCCGGCCTTGGGATCCGCGGCGCCGTACACCAGACGGTCGACGCGGGCCTGCAGCAGCGCCCCGGCGCACATCGGGCACGGCTCGAGGGTGACGTAGACGCTGCAGCCGGTAAGACGCCAGCCGCCGAGGTGCCGCGCGGCCTGCCGCAGCGCGAGCAATTCCGCGTGGGCGGTGGGATCGCGGTCGGCTTCGCGCCGGTTCTGACCGCGCGCGATGATCCGGCCGTCGCGGGCGATCACCGCGCCGATCGGCACGTCCCCGAGGATCGCGGCGTCGGCCGCCTCGGCCAGCGCCGCGCGCATGAAGCGTTCGTCATCGGGAGACGACGGGGGACCCGGTGTGGGGCCGGCGGTCACTCGCTCGGGTTCGGCATCGGCGCGCCTTCGGCGGCGAGGTGCAGCGCCTGCAGGCCGCCGAGCAGCGCGGAGACCGCGTGCGCGATCTTGCGGGGACGGTCTTCTTCCACCAGCTCGTCCTCTTTGAGCACGACGCTCGACTGCACGCGCGCGCTGTAGACGGGCGGCGCGTCTTCGGTGGAGAAGTGCTGCTGCAGACTGATGCTCGGCACGCCGGGCTCCGCGCCCGCCGGCATGATCGCGCGGCGCAGCGCTACGACGTCGGGCGGCACGAGCAGCCGGTCCATCGTCGCCTCGGTCAGCAGCTCGCCGAAGACCTGGACCTCTTCGTGCACCGTGCGCGAAAACTCGACGCCCTCGTCGTATTCGGCGATGTGCCGCCCGAACGACAGCGCGTCGACCAGGAATCGCAATTCGGCCCACGGCCAGGCCGACGTCTGGGGCGTGTCCGCGGGCGGCTCGCTCTCGAGGTGCACGACGTAGCGGTACTCGCGGCTCATGTGGTCCACGTCGACGAGGAACGCGTACCCGGACACGACCAGGTGGTTGTCCTCGAGCGCTTCCGTCAGACGGCCGGCGAACTCGTGAAACGGATCGTGGTAATCGAGCCGGCCGGCCATAACCTAGGAGCGTCCGGGAGCGGGAAGGCGGACCGCGGCGTCGCGAAGCCCCTTCACCTGCGCCTGCGCAGCCCGCAGCAGCAGGCGCCCGATGCCGTCGAGCATCAGACCCGCGCCCAGCGGCCGGTAGGTCTCGACGTCCTGCGGCTCGAGGGCCAGGATCCCGGACAGCGTCTCCGCGTCCTTCGCAGCCCGAAGAATCCGGCGGATCGCGTCCTGCACGTCGGGATGGCGCATCTGGCCGGGATAACCGAGGCTCGTCGACAGATCGTTCGGCCCGATGAAGATCATGTCGAGGCCGGGGACGCGGACGATCTTCTCCACCGCATCCAGGCCGCGGCGCGTCTCGATCTGCACGATCGACAGCACCGCCTCGTTGCTGGCCGCGACGTGGTCCGCCGCCGGCACGATCCCCCAGCCGGCCGCCACGGTGTTGCCGGCGAGGCTGCGCCGGCCCGCCGGCGGATAACGGCACGCCGCCACCACGTCCGCCGCCTGCTCCGGCGTCTCGATTTGCGGCACCATGACCCCGAGGCAGCCGCTGTCGAGCATGCGGAGAATCGTCTTCGGGTTCGCGTCGGGCACACGCGCCAGCGGCACGATGCCGGTGGCGCGGCAGGCGCGGCCCATCGCCTGCACGGTTTCGACGTCGAGCGGCCCGTGCTCGAGATCGATCAGCACGCAGTCGTAGCCGGCGACGCCGATGATCTCGACGACTTCCGGTGAGGGCAGCGCGCAGATGGTGCCAAAGGCTGCTTCGCCCGCGCGGATCTTGGCTTTGACCGGGTTGCTAAGCATTCGGTGAATTCCTCCCACGCTCTGTTCCATTCGGCGCGGGAGAATTCCCCTCTGCGGCCGCGCTACGATCTCCCGATCAGCACCCCGGCGAGGAAGACCAAGCCGCCGCCGACGATAACCTGCACGATCGAGAGCCAGAAGCTCAGCCTGAAGTAGCGGTAGCGGATGAGCGCGATCACGACCAGCTCGATGCCGACGACCATGTACGCGACCGCGAGCGCCAGGCCGAGATGCGGGATCAGGAACGGCAGCGCGTGGAGGATGCCCCCGATGAGCGTCGCGACGCCGGTGATCATGCCGCGCGCGAACGGATGCCCGCGGCCGGTCAGCTTCCCGGTGTCCGACAGCGCCTCCGCGAACCCCATGCTGATGCCGGCGCCGACCGCGGCGGCGGTGCCGACCAGCAGCGCGGTGTGCGGGTTTCGCGTGGCGAAGGCGCTCGCGAAGAGCGGCGCGAGCGTGGAGATGGACCCGTCCATGAGGCCAAGCAACGCGGGCTGCACGACTTGAAGGAGATAGCTCGTGCTGCGGGCCTCGATCGCCGCCAGATCCTGCTTGACCCCCGGGATCGTCAATTCGCCCCGAACCTCAGGCATCGCGCGCCCCCTCGGTTCGCCGCCCTCCGGACGCCTTCGTGCCCGAGCGGCCTCCTGCGCGGCGCGACTGGGCGCGGCACCGAGGGCAAACCCCGTGGAGCTCGAACCGGGCGGATCGCACATCGAATCCCGCGCGCACGGCGGTCCTCCGCTCGAGGGCCTCGAGCCGCGGATCGGCGATGTCGGTCACTCCGCCGCAGCGCTCGCAGACCAGATTGACATGGCGTCCTGCGCGGCCGTCGTACCGGCGCACGCGTCCGCCGACCTCCTGGACGAGCCCCAGATCGGCGAACAGATCGAGCGTCGCGTACACGGTCGCCCGGCTGACCCCCGGGAACCGTGCCCGCACGGCGGCGTGCACCATCTCCACGCTCGGGTGCGTAGTGCGGCCGACCACAGCCTCGTAGATCGCCATTCGCTGCGGGGTGAGGCGGCCCCCGCGGGCGCGCAGCAGTCCTCGCAGCGGGGTCCACCGCGCCCCGGCGGGCCCCCGCGCCTCCGCGGGAGGCACGGCCGCTACTGTCTGAACGTGGTTCTTATTAGGAATCATTACAAATAACTTACACGGGCGGTCCGCCGCTGTCAACACGGGGCGACAGGGACGCCCGCGGCGCGGGGCCAAGTATCTTTCCGGCAGGCCCGCCGGCCGAGACGTGTCCGGCCGGCGGCGATGGTTCCCGGAGGTGACGGATGCGCCTGGTGACATTCGCGGCGCGCGGCCAGACCCGCGTCGGGGCAGTGGAAGGCGATTGGATCGTCGATCTCACCCGCGCGGCCCGCGCGCACTACGCGGCCCGCGGCGTCTCGCGCCCCGGGGCGCGGGCCCGCGCGCTGATGCCGCCGTCGATGACACAGGTGCTCGTCGGCGGGGACGAAGCGCTCGCGCTGGCGCGGGAGATCACGGCCGAGACCCGGCGGGCGCTCACCCACGCGCCGGAGGCGCGCGCGCTCGAGAGCGACGGCGTGGTCTGGCGAGCCGGCGACGTCCGCCTGCTGCCGCCGGTGCCGGCGCCGCCGAAGATCCTCTGCGTCGGACGCAACTACGCGGAGCACGCGCGCGAAGGCGGGGGCGAGCCGCCGACGATCCCGATCTATTTCGGCCGGTTCCCCCACAGCCTGCTCGGCCCCGGCGAGCCGTACGTCCTCCCGGCCGTGAGCGAGCAGGTGGACTACGAAGGCGAGCTCGCGGCCGTCATCGGACGCCGCGGCCGCGATATCCCGGAGTCGCGCGCGCTCGAGTACGTGGCCGGCTACACCGTCTTCAACGACATCTCCATCCGGGATTTTCAGCGCCGGACGACCCAGTGGATGATCGGCAAGAACTTCGACCGCAGCGGGCCGCTGGGGCCGGCGCTGGTCACCCGCGACGAGGTCCCGGACCCGCAGTCGCTCACCCTCACGGTCGAGGTGAGCGGCGAGCGCCTCCAGGAAGCCGGCACGAACACCATGATCTTCCCGGTGGCCTTCCTGATCGCGGATGTCTCGCGCGCGCTCACGCTCGAACCCGGCGACGTCATTGCGACCGGCACGCCGAGCGGCGTCGGATTCGCCCGCAAGCCGCCGCGCTGGCTGCGCGCCGGTGACACCGTGCGGATCTCGATTACGAAGGTGGGCGTTCTCGAGACGCCGGTGGTCGCACAGGACGGATGACCGTCCGGTCTCTCGGCGCGCTGCTCCTGCTCGCGATCGTCTGGGGCGGGTCGATCCCGCTCACCAAGCTCGGGCTGCGCGACATCCCGCCGCTGACGCTGACGGCGCTGCGGTACCTCACCGCGGCGCCGTGTTTCCTGTGGCTGCTGCGGGGACGCCGGCTGCCGCCGGCGGGAGTCTGCGCCGCAGCGGCGGGCCTCGGCCTGCTCGGCATCGGCGTCGGCCAGGTCTCCCAGACCCTCGGCGTGCGCCTGACCCCGGCATCCGTCGCGACGGTCGTCTCGGCCCTCATCCCCGTCCTGGTCGTCGCGCTCGCGGCGGTTCGGCTCCGGCAGCCGATCGGGGGGACGCAGGTGGCCGGTCTCGCCGCGGCACTGCTGGGCGTCGCCCTCGTCGCCGGGGGCGATCCAAGAGCTCTCGCGCCCCTGCACGCTGCGACCCTCCGCGGCGTCGCGCTGGTGCTGCTGTCGTCGGTCGCGGTGGCACTGTACTACGTCTTGAGCGTCGAACTGATCGAACGGTATTCAGTGCTCACCATCGCGGCGATCAGTTCGCTCGCCGGCGCGGCGGTGCTCGCCCCCGTTGCAGTGTGGGAGCTCGGCCACGCGCCGATGCGCCTGACGGCAAGCGCGATCGCGGCCGTCCTGTACCTCGGGCTCTTGGTGACGGTCGGGGGATTGTGGGTCTGGTTCGGGGCGCTCATGACGCTGCCGGCGCGCATCCCCGCCGCCCTTCAGTATCTCCAACCCATTGTCGGGGTGCTCGCGTCGGCGGCGCTCTTTGGCGACCGCCTCGACCGCTGGTTTTGGACCGGAACAGCGCTCGTCCTCGCCGGCATCGCGCTGAGCGCGGGAACCCGGACCCGCCCCACCGCCCGGCCGGGCGTGGCGGTGACCCGGCAGCCGGGTATAAATGAGTCAAGTTCCGCCTGATTTCGAGCGGCAGGTTTGCGGCGAGGGCGGGACCGGCAACGCCATGCAACTCCGCCCGGACATGGTCGCCGGCCCCCACCCTCGCCGTACTTTGTGGCGGCATTCGCGCGCGGTCCGCCTGGTGTGTCGCCGGCAAAGGGCCGCCCGGCCGATCCGCCGAATCCGCCCCTCATGATGCCGATCCGTCCGATGTTGCCGATCCGTACGCGTCCGCTTGCCGCGATCCTCACCGCGGTGGCGCTCTGTCTGGTCACCGGCCTCGCCGCGCCCGCGTCCGCGGACTTGACCGTCAAGGGCGACGCCGCGGCGTGGCGTGAGGTCGTCGCCGCGTACGGCAAGCTCAACGGCCTGGCGGGATACCGGATGAAAACGACGATGCCCCAGGGCAGCATGGTGATGGAAGTGGCGCCTGGGAGCGGCGCGATGCATTCGACGATGCAGAGTCAGAACGGCGACGCGGAAGTGATCGTGGTCGGCGGCCAGTCGCGGATGCGGACGACGATGTCGGGCGCGCCCTCGGGATGGCGCTGCGTGAACCTCCCCCAGATGCCGCGGCTCAGCGACCCCACCGCCTTCCAAGGCACGGTCGACATCGCCCGCGCGCCGGACGCGGCGATCGACGGGCAGCCGATGCGCGTCTACCTCTACACGATGCAGGGGGGGGCCGGCGGACCGATGGGCGGGGCGGTCGGCGTCAAAACGACGCTTTACGTCGGAAGCGACAACGGCCTGCCGCGACGCGTCGTCCTCGCCATGCCGCGCGGCGATCAGGCGCTCGATTACTACGACTACGGCGCGCCGATCCAGATCACGCTGCCGCCGTGCGCCCCCGGATCGTAACCGCGTCCCCCGAGTCGGGCCCGGGGACGCTCGTCGCGAGGATCACGCGCTAGGGGGGCGGGAACACCGCCTCCGGCGCGACGCGCTCTTTCGGCAGCTCGATGAACTCCACGATCATGCCGAGCGCGTTTTCCGTATCCATGTACGCGAAGGCGCCGTCCCCGTGCAGGCCGTGACCGCCTCCGCTCTGCAGCACACGGACGCCTGACTTCGCGGCCCCAGCAATGGCGTCGTCGATCGAGGGCACGATAATGCCGATGTGGTGCAGCCCCGGTCCCTTCTGCCGGAGGTGCTCCGTGTAGATGTTCTCCTGGGAGAGCGGTTGGATCAGCTCGATCGTGACCTCGCCCATCCGCGCGAGCGCGAGCCGCATCCGATAGTCCTGGGGACGCCCGCGATAGGTCATCCGCTTTACGAGCGGGGCTTGATAGGTATAGATGCGCCAGGGGCCGATCCCGAAGCGCTCCCAGTACCGCCGGACGGCGGCGTCGAGATCCTCGACCACGAGCGCCACCTGATTGATCGTCTGCCCGGCCAGCATCTCGTCTCCCTCCTTCATGCGATGAGGTCTTCGCACCGGCGCCGGACGCCCGCCGACGCTCTCGGCAGCGCGAAGGCTAGTCGGGGGACAACCCAAGCAATGCCGCGAGGCGCTTTCGATCGAACCCGACAACCACCTCGCCGTCGACGACCGTCACGGGCGTGGTGGCAAGGCCCAGTCGTTCGAGCTCGGCCATCGCCGCCGGATCCTCGGCGACGTCGCGGGCCAAGTACGGAACGCCGTGTTGGGTGAGGAACTCCTCGACCCTGCGACAGAAAATTCAGCCCGGTTGGTTGAAAACCGTCACTGACTTGGCCACAATGCGCCTCCTTGCGCTCAAATCCAGTCGGGGCCGATTCGCCGGCAGCGGGCGAGGTAACCGCACCGCTCCGCTGAGAGGTCCTTCGCGAGGCCGATGAGACGTTCCACGCGCTCGTCCGCCAGCCGGTATGCAACGTGCCGTCCGCGCCGCCGTGCCGCGACAAACCGGCACCACTTCAAGCAGGCCAGGTGATTGGACAGCCGGCTCCGCGGCGCGCACATGATCGCGGCCAGGTCGGCGACCGTCCGCTCCCCGTCACGCAAAATCTCCAGCACGCGAAGCCGCGTGGGATCTCCGAGCACTCGAAAGTATCGCGCCCGGGCCGCGAGCGCCGGGCCCGGCGCACAGGCCTCCTGATGCCTGACGGCCGACCTCATGGCTTGACTTATAACAGGTTTTCCTGTTAGCGTCAAACGCACCGGACTGCCGCGGGAGGCGATGGCTGTGACGGATCGAGAGAGCCGGGTGCGGACCGCAATCCTGAGGCGCGCGCTCCTCGGCCGGGACACGGCCGGTCCCGCGCTTGCGGAAGCCGCGGGACTCTCCCCCGCGGATGTGAGCGCCGCGTTGACCGCGCTGCACGATGCCGGGGCCGTTTATCTCCGCGACGGGGCCGTGATGGCCGCATATCCGTTCTCGCTCGTACCGACCGAGCATCGCGTCGCGCTCGGCGGCGTAACCGTCTACGCCAACTGCGCCGTCGATGCGCTGGCGGTGCCGCCGATGGCGGATGGTGAGGCGCAGATCACGTCGGAATGCGGCCACTGTCGCGGGCCGATCGTCGTGTTGATGCGGGGACCCCGCATTCTCGGGTCAGAACCGGCCGCGCCGGTGGTCTTTTACCCGGCGAAGGAGTGCTGTCTTCCCGGACCCGCGGTACTGACGCATTGTCCGCACATTCAATTCTTTTGCGGCGAAGACCATGCCGCGCGCTGGCAGCAGACGCACCTGGAACACTGGGGCACCGTCTTCGATCTTGCCGGGGCGGCGGAGTACGCGCACCGGCACTTCGCCGGCGTCATCGACATCCTGCGCCCGCGGTAGGCTCGCTCGCCGAGACACACAGATCTTGGAGCAGCGCCGCGGCGTCCGCGGCGCGATCGGCCCAGAAGCCCGCCGCGGCCCCCATGACACCGCCGTGGGCGGCGTGACGCACCGAGCACGCCCGCGCTTCGGTCCCCAGCCAGCCGAGTACGGCCTCGGGCGCCTGCGACAGCAGCGCGGCGAGCGCGAACTTACGCTCCCCCACTCGGAGGCCGAGTTCGAGCTCCCGCGCCGCCCGTCCGAGATCGGCGCGCGTGAGAATCATGCCACAGCGCACGGGCGCCAAGAGACCGGTGATGAATGCCTGCGATCCTTCCCGGCGCGGATCCGGAAGCGGCGGCGCGTCACGCAGGTGCGCCGGCATTGGAGCGGGGCCCGAGCCGGAGGGCGCGGCGTCGCGGGCAGTCTCCTCGGCGAGTGCCGCGCGAAGCAGACCGGCCCACGCGCGGTACGCCGGCGGAGCCATGGCCTCGACTCGATCGAGGTAAGGCGGCAGCCACGAGACGAGATGCTCGTGACGCAGCGCCGAGCGGGCCTGCCGCCACAAGAGGCGCCGCGCCTCGTCCCGCTCCTCCGCCTCCCGGTCAATAAGTCCCGCATACAGCCCGAGGAGGGCCGCGAGGTGATCGGGCTCCGCCGGCGGGGCGAGGCGCAGGGCCCGCCAGAAGCCGGCGACCCGGTCGCGCGCCTCACCGCCCAGCATGCCCTCCGCGCCCAGGTAGACCGAGGCGTAGGGATAGAGATGCAGCACGAAGAGATCCGTGAACTGGGAGGCATCGGGAACACCCGGGAGCCCGAGCGCCTCCCACACCCGCGCGTGGCCGTCGTCCGGCGGCTCGCAGAGGACGCCGAGCGCCCGGAAGATTTCGGGGGACGACGCTTCGCTCGGAGCGCGCGTCGAGAGATTCATCGCCGGTTGGCTCACACGCCCGCGCGCACGGGCTCTCCTGCCGGCGGCGTGCCGGCCGGCAGCCGGTACGCCTCCCGCGTCGGGCGGAGGGGGCGCATCAGCCAGTAGGGACGCCGGGTCCCGTCCGGCGAGTGGCGGTCCGCCGGCCGGGTCAGCGCCAGCCACTCGCGGAAGACCGCCGCGGACTTCTGCGTGTCGACGGCGATGTCGCCGTACCGGTCCTCCGGCCCGGCGGGCCGCACGCGCACGGCCTGGTGCCAGCAGTGCTGGCCGGAGATCGGATCGGGATGCACCGGAAACGTCAGGTTCTGGTGGACGCCGACGTCGGTCCACCAGATCCGCAGCGTGTCGCGGTCCGACGACGCGTACGGTCCGGTCCCCGCGCGGCGGCGCATCGTCCAGCGGCTGCCTCCGCCGTCGCCCGCGGCGCGGTCGAGCGCCACGGTCGCCATCAGCTGCCGCTGGCCGTGGTCGTGGATCTTCCACCGCCCCATGTGGTGGCTGCACGCGACGACGCCGGGCCGGATGCCTTCCGTGACCCAGGCCTTCACGACGAAATAGCCGATCTCAGTCTCGACGCGCACGAGCCCGCCGGTCGCGACGCCGATTCGCGCCGCGTCGGACGGGTGGAGCCACAGCGGATTCGTATGCGCGATCTCATCCAGCCATTTCGCGTTGGCGCTGCGCGTGTGGATCTGCACCGGCAGCCGGAACGTCGAGATGAGCGGCATCTGGTCCGGGGCGAGGCGCTCCGGATGCACGTGGCTGCGCGGGTACGCCGGCAGCGCGAGCTCGGGCCAGCCCCACCGCGACATCGTCGGCGAGTAGAACTCGAGGCGTCCCGACGGTGTGGGGAATCCGCGCCGCACCACCCCGTCGATCTCGACGCCGACCGCGCGCCGGCCGTCCGCGTCGGGATCCGGCATGCCCTGCGGCACCACGTTCGGATTTGGGGGAGCGGACGCGCGCGTGTACGCGCGGCCGAACCGGTCGACGCGCACGTCGTCGAGCTCGGAAGCGGGGACGGGCCGATCGTACAGCGGGCCGAGGCCGCGGGCGATCTCGAAGGCGCCGTACCGCCGCATATACTCGAGCGGCGTGCAGCCCTCGGCCGCCGCGCGCTCGGGCAGGCCCGGTACCGAGTGCTCGAAGATGTACGCGTAGTACTCGTCGATTCCGAGCTTCTCGCCGGGGTGCTTCTGCGATTCGAAGTACTTTCGGATGCCGAGTGCCCCGTCGGGATCGACGCGCCAGGACAGCTCGATCCAGAACTCGTTCTCCTCCCAGACCTCGCCGGGGTTGACCTGGCGGGTGTCGGTGACGCGCTCGCCGAGGCGCTCGCGCGCCGCGCGCAGCACCGGCTGGCGGAAGCCGACCCACTGACCGTCGTACTGCTCGTAAGAGTGCAGGTCGTGGCGCTCCGAGGCATGCCCCATCGGCAGAATGTAGTCGGCGAAGTACGCGGTCTCGTTCCAGGTCGGCGTGAGCGCGACGTGCAGGCCGATGAGGCGCTCGTCGGTGAGCGCCTCGATCCATGAGAAGCCGTCGGGGTTGGTCCACACGGGATTGTAGACGCGGGTGAAGTAGACTTGAAGCTTCCCGCGGCCCTCGCGCAGCAGATGCGGCAGCAGGAACGACATCTCGTTGACCGCGAGCGGATACTCGCGCGGCCAGGTTAGCTCGTTCCAGGCCTTCGGGTGGGACGGGACGTAGATCGGCTTCGGCACGAACTTGTTCCAGGCGTTGGGGTAGGTGCCGCCCGGGGTCGCGATCGCGCCGAGCAGCGCGTTGAGGAGAAAGAGCGTGCGCGCCACCTGCCAGCCGCCGAGATTGCCCGCGGCCGCGCTCCGCCAGGTATGGGTGGACAGGCGCGTCCCGGCGTCGGCGACGACGTCCGCGATCTCGCGCAGCGTCCCCGCGGCCACCCCCGACTCCCCTTCCGCGAACTCGAAGGTGTACCGCGCGTAGACCGTGCCGAGGATCTCCTCGAAAGTCTCGAACGTCTGCGGCCGGTCCGGGTGCTCGGCGGCGAGGTACTCGCGCCAGTTCCACCAGCGCCGCACGAACTCGCGGTCGTACCGCCGCCCGGCGATGAGGTGGTGGGCGATCGCGAGCAGGATCGCCGGCTCCGAGCCGGGCCGCGGGGCGACCCAGTAGTCCGCGTGCGTCGCCGTGTTGGAGAGACGCGTATCCATCACGATGAGCCGGGCGCCGGCGTGCTTGCCCTCGATCACGCGCTGCGCGTGCGGGTTGAAGTAGTGGCCGGACTCGAGGTGGCTGCTGATCAGGAGGATGACACGGGCGCTGGCGTGGTCGGGGCTCGGCCGGTCGAGGCCGAGCCAGTAGTGGTAGCCGGTCCGCCCGCCGCTCGAGCAGATGTTGGTGTGGGTGTTGTGGCCGTCCACACCCCACGCAGCGAGCACCCGCTCCGTAAAGCCGTCTTCGCCGGGCCGCCCGACGTGGTACATGACCTCGTTGTGGCGGCCGGAGGCGATCGCGCCTCGGATGCGCGACGCGATGTCGTCGAGCGCCTCGTCCCAGGAGACGCGCACCCAGGCGCCTTCGCCCCGCGCGCCCGCGCGCTTGAGGGGGTGGAGAATGCGGTCCGGGTCGGTGATCTGATTGAGCGTGGCCGGGCCCTTCGCGCAGTTGCGCCCCCGCGAGCCCGGGTGCTCCGGGTTGCCCTCGAACTTGCGGACCTGGAACGTCTCGCGGTCGACGTACGCGAGGAGACCGCAGGCGGATTCGCAGTTGAAGCACGTCGTCGGCACGAGCATGTACCGTTTCTCGACCCGGCGCGGCCACGCATGCGTGTCCAGCTCGACCCAGTCGTCCCAGCGTTCCTTCGGCGGAAACGCCGCGAGGTGGACGCGGCTCGGCCCCGGATAGAACGTCTCACCGCGCGCGGCGGCGGCTTCACGCGCCGCGCTGACGCGGCGGCCGAGATCGTCCAATTTCATGCGAGCGGCACCGCCTGTCCCGCCTGGACGTAGGCGTGATCGTACGCGAGCAGCCCTGCCAGCGACAGCACCGCGGCGAGGGCGCCCGTCGCGAGCGCGGACGTCCCGCCTGTCACCGCGACCACGGCGGCCGCGACGACGCCGAGGACCGTCAGCGCGATCCCGGTCGAGAACACCCGGCGGAACCGGCCACCGGTCAACTCGTGCACCGCCAGGCGCGCGTGCGCGGTTTCCTGCCGGCCGGCTCGCGGCCCGCCGGCCTCCACCCACACGAACGCGAGGTGCGTGAGCCCGGCGCCGGCAAGGGTCACCGCGAGCGGCCGGATCACCGTGGGGTCGAGCCAGCCGGCGCACGGCAGGAGCGCCGCCGCGCCGGCCAGGAGCGCCTGGAGCGCCAGGTGCGGCGCGAGCCACGGGCTCTCCCACAGATCGCGGGCGCGCGCCTGCGCGAACAGATATGCGGTGTAGGCGGCGGTCAGCACGGCAGCGACCAGTCCCGGCAGCGCGAGCCCGCCCTGAAGCGCGGACCATCCCGCGGCGCCGGCAACGAGATGGAGCGCCAGCACCAATCCGTATGCCGCGATCAGAAACGCGCCGCGCACGAGCCAGCTCTTCCACTGCGGCCGCGTGAAGATCAGATAGAACCGCTCCGGATGCTTGAGGTCGGCGACGAGCAGCACGCCGGTGACGGCCAGGAACACCGCGGCGAGTGCGGGCGCCCCCCACCGCCAGAGCGCGCTCGTGCCGCGCAGCAGGCCCGCGCCGAGGAGCAGCACCGCGATCAAGTACGCGCCCGCCGCGACGCTTTTCGTCCAGGTGTAGAGGCTCACGCGCCAGCCCCACGGCGCCTGGTGCGGCAGATCGTAACTGAGCAGCGCCGCGGCCTGGGACGAGGCCCACCCGTCCGGCGCGCCCGACGTCACGCCGCCGTTCCCGTTGCCCTGCTCGCTCCACATGAAGAGTCCGCCGTCCGGACGCCGCGCCGCCAGCGGATCGAGCGTCGCGTCGCCGGCTCCCTTGTAGTAGAGCTTGGGCAGCGTCCGCTTCTCCGGCTTGCGCACGCGAACGGGATCTCCGTGCACGATCTGCGCCACTTTGGAGGCCGGATCCTCGACGTCGCCGACCAGGATCGCCTCGGTCGGGCACACGACGACGCACGCGGGCTCGAGGCCGACGTCGAGGCGGTGCGCGCAGAAGTTGCACTTCTCCGCGGCGTGGTCGTCGGGGTTGATGAAGATCGCGTCGTAGGGACACGCCGCGATGCAGGCCTTGCACCCGATGCAGATCGACTTGTCGAAGTCGACGATGCCGTCCGGCCGCCGGTACATCGCGGACGTCGGACACGGCGAGACGCACGGCGCGTCGTCGCACTGGTTGCAGCGCGTGACCTGGAAGGCGCGCCGGGCGTCCGGAAAGACGCCCACGTCGACGTATTTGACGTAGGTGCGGGTGACACCGAGGGGAACGTCGTTCTCGGACTTACACGCGGTCGTGCAGGCGTGACACCCGATGCACCGGGTGTGATCGATGACCTTGGCCCACTTCACACCTGCAGGTTCGCCAAGACAAAGCGCGGGGCCCTGCCGCCCGGGTGCGGATTATCCCGACGATACCCGCGGTAACGGGACCGGTCCCCTCGACGTCGTAGTGGAGTCGAAATGCCCGGGCCGGCGCGCGCCGCGCGCCCGCCCGGAGATGCCTTCTACGAACTGGAAACGAGCGTGCCGCGGCTCGGCTACTCGCCTCCCGCAAGCGCGCCGACGGGCACCGGCTCGCCGCCCACCTCGTCCCAGATCCTCGTCTTGTTCGTCTCCGGCAGGAAGAAGCCGCCGACGATAAACGACAGCAGCGCCGTGCCGATCGGCCACCAGAGACCGGCGTAGATGTTGTGGGTGGCCACTGAGATCGACGCCGCGATGACCGGCGTGAGCCCGCCGAACCAGCCGTTGCCCATGTGGTAGGGCAAGGACATCGACGTGTAGCGGATCCTGGCCGGGAAGTACTCCACCAGGAACGCCGCGATCGGTCCGTACACCAGCGTCACGTAGATGACCTGGATGAAGACCAGCAGCACGAGCACCGGCATGTTGCCGGCGTTGGCTTTCAGCCCGTGGTAGATCGGCAGGTACGTGAGCGCCGCGAGCAGCAGACCGGCCATAATGACCTTCTTCCGGCCGATCCGGTCCGACAAGCCCCCGAAGACGAGGAACAACGGCGTCGCCAGGGCGAGCGCGATCGCGACCGTGACGGACGGACCAATGAAGTCCGCCTTCGGAAAGACCTGCGTCTGCAGGAACAGCAGCACATAGAACTGGCCGGTGTACCAGACGGTCGCCTGGCCCGACGTCGCGCCGAACAGCGCGAGGAGGATCATCTTCCAGTTGCGGCCGCTGCCGAGGCTCTCTTTCAACGGGTGCTGGGATGACTTGCCCTGCTCCTTGAGCCGCGCGAACAGCGGCGCCTCCGCGAGGCGCATCCGGATATACATGGCGAGGAGCAGCAAGAACGCGGAGAACAGGAACGGCAGCCGCCAGCCCCAGGCCCGGAACGTGGCATCGCCGAGCCACACCCGGCAGAGCAGCACGACGAGGAGCGCCAGCATGAGCCCGATCGTCGCCGTCGTCTGGATCCACGCCGTGTAGTATCCGCGTCTCGCGTCCGGGGCGTGCTCCGCGATGTACGTCGCCGCGCCGCCGTACTCGCCGCCGAGGGCGAGGCCCTGAACCAACCGGAAGAGCACCAGCAGCGTCGGCGCGAGAATGCCGATCGCCGCGTACGTCGGCACCAGGCCGGTCAGCGTCGTCGCGACGCCCATCACGCTCAAGGTGACAAGAAATGCGTATTTCCGCCCGACGAGATCGCCGATCCGTCCGAAGACGACCGCGCCGAACGGCCGGACCACGAAGCCGGCGCCCCACGTGGCCAGCGAAAGGAGGAGTCCGGCCGTGGGATTGGCTTTCGGAAAGAACAAACTGCCGAAGAATACCGCGAGGCTCGCATAAATATAGAAGTCGTACCATTCAATTACGGTCCCAGCGGACGAGGCCAAGATGATCTGCATGAGGCTCAACTGCTTCGTGCCACCACTTGCCATTGCCGGTGCATGTGCCGACATTCGCCACCTCTTTCCGTTTTCTGACGTCGGGGTCAGTGCAGCGGACGCGGTGTCCTCACCGCGCGGGGATGCGAAGGTGCGGCTAATTTCGCCAGCCATTCGCCGGGCCGGTAAGTTTCCCTTCCGGCCGGCCCGCGCTAGGCCAGGCGGTAGATCCCCGAGGCGACCTCCGGAAACCGGCGGTACACCTCCCCGTCGTGACCGGGACAGATGCGGCTCTCGTCGCCTTTGGCGAGGTCGCGGATGCGGGCCATCGCGTCCAGGCACTCGGGGATGCTGTTGATGTGGACGGCCGGCGGGGCCCACTCTTTAAGGTTCCGGTACGAGGTCAGGGCGTCGTTGGCGAGCACGAAGGGCCCGGTCGCGGCCTCGACGACGACGATCTGCATCCCCGGCGAGTGGCCCCCGACCCACTCCAGCCGGATGCCCTCGAGCGGCTGCGCGTTGCCCTCCACGGTGCGGAGGCGGCCGCTGCTGCGGAGCGCGTCGAGATCTTCGGTGAAGCAGTCGCTGATGAACCGGCGGACCCAGCCGTCGCGGCCGGCGCCGCTGGTCCAGAACTCGAGCTCTCGCCGCTGCACCCAGAACGTCGCCCGCGGCAGCCATCCCTCGAGATCGAAATGGTCCCAATGGAGGTGCGTCAGCACCACCGTCTCGATCGATTCCGCGGACACGCCGGCGGCGTCGAGCAGCTGGTAGCGCGTCCGCGGGACGGCCTCCGCCGGCAGGCCCTTGAGCGCCGCGAGCCGCGGCGTAAACCCGGTGTCAACGAGCACGGGACCGCCCGGTCCCCGCAGCAGCCAGAGGAAGTACGCGGATGAGGTCGTCCCGGTGCCGGCCGGGTGCAGGTACAGGCGGGTAGACCAGTCCACCTCCCTCGCCCCGGGGCTCAACGCCAGGATTTCATAGGTCGCGGCCATGCGTCCCTCCATATAAGTGCGGCGACGGCACAGCGCGTGTCGCGGAGTGCGCCGTCGGGCGAAGTCGCGGCACTCCTTCCACGCGCGCGCGCGGCGCTCCCGTCAGACCGAGGCGATGCCATCGACGCCGTTGAATCCGGTGCCTCGATGGATGCGCGCACGCTCGTGCGGTTCGACCGGCGCCCGATGGCGGAGCTGCGCGCCGGATTTCGCTGGCGCATCCCGGCCGAGTACAACATCGGCGTGGACGTCTGCGACAAGTGGGCCGGCGACCGCGGCCGGGTCGCGCTCGTCGACGCGAACGCCGACCCGCCGCGCCCCTACACCTTCGCCGAACTCCGGCAGCGCTCGAACCGCTGGGCCAACGCGCTCGCCGCCCTCGGCGTCGGGCCGGGCGACCGTGTCGCGATCGTGATGTCGCAGCGGCCGGAGACCGCCCTCGCCCATCTCGCCACGTATAAGCTCGGCGCGGTGGCCGTGCCGCTCGCCACGCTGTTCGGCGAGGACGCGTTGGAGTACCGCCTGCGCGATTCGGGCGCGCGGGCGGTGATCCTCGACGGTCAGGCGGCGCCCCGCCTCGCGCGCGTTCGCGACCGGCTGCCGGACCTCGCCTCGATCATCGCGGTCGACGAGGAGGCGCGCGCCGTTTCCGGCGCGCTCGACGCGGCGGCGCTCGAGGCGCGCGCCGGGGACCGGCTGACGCCGCGGGCGACGCGGCCGGACGATCCCGCCGGCATCCTATACACGTCGGGGACGACCGGGCCGCCGAAGGGCGCGGTGCTGCCGCACCGCGCGCTGATCGGGCATCTGCCGGCGTTCTGTCTGTTCCACGATCTCGCGCCGCAGCCCGGCGATCGTCTGTGGTCGCCGGCGGACTGGGCGTGGATCGGCGGCCTCTTCAACGTGCTGCTGGCGGGCTGGCACTACGGCCTGCCGGTTGTCGCGTACCGGCAGACGCGATTCGATGCGGAGCGGGCGTTTTGGCTGCTCGACCGGTACGAGATCCGCAACGCGTTCATCTTCCCGACTGCGCTCAAGCTGATGCGCCAGGTCCCGGCGCCGCGCCGGGCCGACACCGTGCGCCTCCGGTCGGTGTGCAGCGCGGGCGAGCCGGTCGGCGAGGAACTGATCGCCTGGGGCCGCGAGGCGCTCGGGGTGACGATCAACGAGTTCTACGGCCAGACGGAGATGAATCTCCTGACCGGCAACTGCGGCGTGGTGCAGGCGGTCCGGCCCGGCAGCATCGGCACGCCCTATCCCGGCCACCATGTCGACGTGCTCGACGAGACCGGGACGCCGGCTCGGGCCGGCGAGGTCGGCGAGGTCGCGGTCCGGCGGCCCGACCCGGTGATGTTTCTCGGCTACTGGAACGACCCCGCGGCGACGGAGCGGAAATTCCGCGGCGACTGGGCGCTCATGGGCGACCTCGCCGCACGCGACGACGACGGCTACCTGTGGTTTACCGCGCGCAAAGACGACCTCATCAAAAGCGGCGCGTACCGCATCGGACCCGGCGAAGTCGAAGAGTGCCTGCTGCGCCATCCCGCCGTCGCCATGGCCGCCGTGATCGGCGTGCCCGATCCCGAGCGGGGGCAGAACGTCAAAGCGTTCGTCTGCCTCGCGCCCGGCCACGAACCGTCCGCGGCCCTCGCATCCGCGCTGCAGGAATTCGTCAAAACCCGCGTCGGCTTCCACGCGTATCCGCGCCTCGTCGAATTCGTCGCGGAGCTGCCGCTCACCACGACCGGCAAGCTCCAGCGCTACGTCCTGCGCGCGCGAGACCAGGGCGCACCGGCGCAAGGGACCGCCCCGACGGGGCGAGAATCGATTCGGTAGCCGGCGTTCCGACCCGGACGTCCTCCTCGAGGTGAAGCCGTGGCCCTGACGATCGTAGGTCAATCCCTGCCGCGCGTCGACGCGCAGGAGAAACTGACCGGCCGGACGGTGTTCACCGCGGATCAAGATCTGCGGGGACTACTGCACGGCCGGCTGGTCCTGAGCCCGCACGCGCACGCGAAGATCCGGCGGATTCCGGTCGAGGCGGCGAAGGCCGTTCCCGGCGTGGTCGCCGTGTTCACCGCGGCGGATCTGCTGTACGGCGACGAGACGCCCAACGCGCGCGGCCGCTGTCTGCTCGCGCGCGGCGAAGCGCGGTTCCCCGGCGAGCCGGTGGCCGCGGTGCTCGCCGAATCGGAAGGCGCCGCCGCGGACGGCGCGGCGCGGCTGGCCGCCGCGATCGAATACGATGCGCTTCCCGCGCTCATCGACCCCACGGCCGCCGCCGACCGGTCGGCGCCGCTTGTCCAGCCGGGCCTCTCGGGCCGCAGCTCGGAAGCCGGCCTCCACGCCTCGGTGGCGGTACAGGAACAACAGGAAGAAACACCCGGCAACGTGGCGAGCCAGGTCAGGTTCTCGCGGGGCGACATCGAGCGCGGCCTTCGCGACTCCGCCGTCGTCGTGCGGCGCACGTTCCGCACGCCGATCGTCCACCAGGCCTACATCGAGCCCCACGCAACCATGGCGCAGTACGACCGCGCCTCCCGGCGGCTGACGGTGTGGACGGCGACCCAAGGCCTCTTCTACACGCGCGAGCAAACCGCGAGTGTGCTCGGACTGCCGGAGTCCTCGGTCAAGATCGTGCAGATGCCGGTCGGAGGCGGTTTCGGCGGCAAGATCCTGCTGCTGGAGCCGATCGCCGGCGCCCTCGCCATGGCGTCCGGCCGTCCGATTCGTCTCGTCCTCACCCGGGCGGAGGAGTTTCAGACCGCGACGCCCGCGCCGCAAACGATCCTCGAGGTCGCGCTCGGCGCCGCCCGGACCGGCGAATTCCACGCACTGCAGGCGCGGCTGCTGTTCGATGCCGGCGCGCTGCCGGGGGCACCCGTCCCGATCTGCGCCCTGCTGATGGGCGGCGCGTACCGGGTGCCGCATCTCGATATCCGCGGGCGGGAAGTGCTGACGAACAAACCGCCGCAGGGCGCGTATCGTGCGCCGGGATCCGTGCAGGCCGCGTTTGCGATCGAGTGCCTCGTCGATGAAGTCGCCGCCGCCCTGGAGCAGGATCCGCTCGAACTGCGGGTCCGCAACGTCTCGCAGGAAGGCGATCCAATGCCCAACGGCGAGAGCTGGCCGCGAATCGGGCTCCGCGAATCGCTGCTGGCCGTGCGCGAGAGCCGGCTCTGGCGCGAGCGGCCGAAGGGAGGCCGGCGGGCCGGTGCGCGATCCGCCGACGGCACCCTTGCGGGGACGGGGCTCGCGGTGGGGGGCTGGCTCGGCGGCCTCGAGGCGGCGAGCGCGTGCGTGCGTCCCAATCCCGACGGCACGGTGCACGTCGTCGTCGGGTCGGTCGACATCAGCGGCACCGCGACGGCGCTCACGCAGATCGCCGCCGAGACGATCGGCGTGCCGGTGCAGCAGGTGCGGCTCGTCCCCGAGGACAGCGACGGCGCGCCGCAGTCCGGGATGTCGGGGGGCAGCAAGATCATCTACACCGTCGGCTCCGCGGTGCAGAAGGCCGCGGCCGACGCCCGGCGGCAGATTCTCGCGCTCGCGGCGAAGCGGCTGGAGGCGGCGGAAGCCGATCTCGACATCGTCGACGGCATCGTCCGGGTGCGGGGGGTGCCCTCGCGCGCGGTCGCCGTGGCCGACGTGATCAAGATGACGTCCGGCTTCGGCGCCCAGCACGCGCCGGTCTTCGGCGTGGCCTCCGAAGCGATCACGACCCGCTCGCCCGGGTTCGGGGCGCACGTCGCCGCGGTCGACGTCGATCCGGACTCGGGGCGCGTTCGCGTCAGCGGCTACGCCGCAGCCCAGGACGTGGGCCGCGCGATCAACCCCGCGCTCGTGCGCGGCCAGATCCAAGGCGGCGTCGCGCAGGGCATCGGCTGGGCGCTCTTCGAGCAGATGGTCTACGACGAGGCCGGCACCCTCACCACGGGCACTTTCGCCGACTACGCGCTGCCGCGGTCGACGGACGTGCCGCCGGTCGACGTCCATCTCGTCGAGGTGCCGTCGGCGCGCGGGCCGTTTGGCGCGAAGGGCGTCGGCGAGCCGCCGGTCGTGCCGGTGTCGTCCGCGATCGCGAACGCGATCGCGGACGCGAGCGGAGCGCGGATCGACAGCCTGCCGATCACGCCGCAGCGCGTCGTCGCCGCGCTCGCGGAGCGGCGCCGGTAGGAACCGCACCAAGGCTCACAAGGTCTGGGGGAGCGCCGTGGCTCACGCCAAAGGCAGATCGGTCGCGGCACGCGTCCGTCTCGTGCGGGTCCAGGTGGCGGCGGCGCTCGTGCTCGCCTTGGCCGCGCCGCTCGGCGCTGCCGCGAATCCGTTTGACGGCACGTGGCAGGCGCTGCTCGTGGTCAACGGCATCCGGTGCGCCGTGAAACTCGTCATGTCCACCGGGCGGCGATGCGCCGAATCGATTCAGTGCGGCGGCTACATGACATGGCAGTCGGGCACGTATGTGTTCGCCAACGGCACGCTCGTTCGCACCGTCGTCGACTGGGAGCCGAAGCAGCGGTACGTGCTGGACAACGGCTACACCGGTCACTACGAGGGCAACGCGAAACCGCCCGGGGGATCGTTCCGGGTCGCGTTCACCTCACCCAACACGATGGTCTGGCGGGACGTGCAGTTCGGCGGCACCGTCACCTACCGGCGCGCACCGCGCTAGGCCGCGCGCTTTGCAGTAACCCTGCCCCTAACGCTCGCCCCCGCGCCGCAGCGCCGGGGAAGTGAGCACCGCCGGATTCAGCACCCGCTCCGGGGCGTCCAGTAGAAATGCCGCCACGTCGGCGGCCGCGTCCCGGTAGAAGATCTCGTAATTCTCGCGCGTCACGTAGCCGAGGTGGGGCGAGAGCACGAGGTTATCGAGCGACAGGAACGGGTGCCCCGGCGGCAGCGGCTCTTCGTCGAAGACGTCGATCGCCGCTCCCGCGATCGCGCCGGCGCGCAGCATCTCGACGAGCGCCGTTTCGTCGACGATCGGTCCCCGCGAGGTGTTGACGAGGTAGGCGGTCGGCTTCATCCGCCGCAGGCCGTCCGCGCCGATCAATCCCCTCGTCCGGGCGCTCAGCTGCAGGTGAATCGTCACCACGTCGGACTGCGCCAGCAGCTCCTCTTTCGTGACGCGCTCCGCGCCGCACTCCGCCGCGCGCGCGGCGGTGAGGTTCTGGCTCCAGCCGAGGAGGCGCATGCCAAAGGCGCGGCCGATCGCGGCGACCTGCGACCCGAGCCGGCCGAGGCCGATGACGCCGAGGGTCTTGCCGTGGAGGCCGGCGCCCAGCGACGTCTGCCAGCGGCCCCCGCGCGTCGCCCGGTCCTCCTGCGGGATCCGCCGCACGGCCGCGAGGATCAACGCCCACGTCAGCTCGACGGTCGGCGGCGCAAGCCCCTCCGTCCCGCAGACGACGACGCCGAGGCGGGTGGCCGCTTCGATGTCGATCGACGCGTTGCGCATCCCGGTCGTCACCAGCAGACGCAGCCGGGGCAGCCCGGCGAGGATCCGCTCGGGGAACGGCGTGCGCTCGCGCATCGCCACGATCGCCTCGAAGGGCGCGAGCCGCCGGAGCAGCGCGGCTTCGTCGCGGACGTGATCGCGGAACGCTTCGACCGCGGCCCGCGGCCCGAACGCGGCCCAGTCGGCCAGCTCGAGGGCCACGCCCTGATAATCGTCGAGCAACGCGACCCGAAAGGGGTCAGCCACGTCCGCCGCTCCACGTGAGATCGCGGTCGAGCGGCCAGATCGGCCGCCGCACGTGGGCGAATTGGAAGCGGTCGAGGTTCGGGTTGGCCGCGCCGGGCGCGTCGACTTCGATGATCGCGTGCGTGATCGGCTCGAAGTCGGCGCGGAAGTGCCCGCGCGACTTGATCACGAGCAGCGGCTCGCGCTCGGGCTCGATCCCCGCGACGCGGAAGAACCCGCGGTCGTTCGCCGCGTGCCGCACCGACGTGACCGCGATCTTGAGCCCGCCGGCGTCGATCTGCGCGGTCGGCCCGCAGCGCATCTTGCGCCCGCGGACGACCGGCCCCGTGCCGACGAACTCGCCGTCGCTGAGGTACGCCACGCGTCCTGTGACTTCCACCGGCGCCCCGAACGCCTCCGGCGCCACCTTGCCCCCGACCCGGAACGTGGCCGTCCCGCCGAGCCCCACCTGCCCCGCCTGGCGCGCGGTCTCCGGATCCCACACGCACGCCACGGCGCCCTGCGCGCGCCGGCGCACCAGCTCGCGGAGCAGCTCGGTCGTGTCGCCGGTGCCGCCGCCCCCGGGGTTGTCGGCGACGTCGGCGAGCGCGACGGGCCTGCCGGGACGCCCGGCGACGAGACGCAGCGCGCGCTCGACCGCCTCGGCAACCGGCGGCAGCGGCTTGAGAAACGCCTCGCGCAGTTCCCACGCCCGGCGGCCCATCGCGTCCGCGCACTCGCGCCCGGCCGCGGGATCGGTCGCGGTCACGAGCACCGACGTCCCGGCCTGATCGAAGTCCGCGTACGGGAAGCCGCCGAACACCGACACGTCCACGATGTGCGGCCGGCCCTCCCACGCCCGCCCTTCCTCGAGCAGATCGTGCATCGGGCCCTCCGCCGTGCGCATGTTGATCGTGGGCGGCAGCATCGGGGGTTTCGCGATGCAGACCTTCGGGCGCGGCAGCTCGCCGCGGAGGATCCGCGCGAGGCAGCGGGCCGCGTCGACACCCCGCTCGTACGGATCGACGTGCGGGTTGGTCCGATACACGAACACCCCGTCGACGCTCTCGCAGAACGGGGCCGTCATGTTGCCGTGCAGATCCAGCTCGACGATCACCGGGACTTCGGGTCCCACCGCGGCCCGGACGTAGCGGCAGATGTCGCCCTCGGCGTCGGGCGCGCCGTCGGAGCACATGGCCCCGTGCAGATGGAGCAGCACGCCGTCGACCGGCCCCGCGGCGCCGAGCCGCGCGACGAGCCGGTCGCGAAGCGCCGCGTGCGCGGCGGCCGCGACGTTGCCGGACGGGGTCGCCCCGCCGGCGAGCGTCCCGATAATCTGCCAGCGCTCCCCGGACGCCACCTCCAGAAACCCGCCGAGCCCCGTCTTGGCGCCGGTGTGCTCGCGGACGAGGGCGTCCCCCTCGAGGATGCCCTCCCCTTCCTGAAACGAGGCGAGCGTCGTCGGGACCGGCGAAAACGTGTTGGTCTCGTGCGAAATGCGTCCGATCGCGATCTTCGGCACCGCGGTCACACCTCGCTGCTCGTCGCGTTAGGTCGGAATAATCGGCAGGATCACGCGCGACGGCCGTCCCGCGTCATGGAAGACCGCCTGGGTGGCGGTTTGGTGGGCCTGGTCGAGGCCCAACGGGCCGCCGGTGTTGGGATTTACGTCGAACCGAGGAAAATTCGACGACGAGACGTGCAGGCGGATACGGTGCCCACGCTTGAAGACGAGGCTCGTCGGATACAGCGTGATCGTGAACTCGTAGGGCCGGCCGGGCTCGAGCAGCTCCGGCCGCTCGCGGTTGTCCCGGTAGCGCGCGCGGATGATCGAGTCGCCGATGTTGAGCTCGTAGCCGTCCGGATAGTCGGGGTTGGGCGGGTAGACGTCGATCAACTTCGCCGTGAAGTCCGTGTCGTGCGCGGAGGACGCGGCCCAGAGATGCACCTCGACGGTGCCCGTGACCTCGACGTCGCGCGCGAGCGGCGGCGTGGAGAACACGAGCACGTCGCGCCGCACCGACAGGGGGAGGCGGTCCCGCGCGCCGTAGACGTGGGGACCGCCGCGCTGGTCGAAGCCGCCGCCCGGCATGATATCGTAGCCCACCGAGATGTTGCCGCCGATCGTCGGCACCGGATCCGCTGGATCGAAGACGAACCGCGACGGCCCGGCCCCGGCGGGCGGCGAGTGCGGGGCCAGCCCGCCTCCCGGCTGCAGATAGAATGGCGTGTACTCGGTGCGCGCGGGCGGCCATTCGCGTTCGGTCCGCCAGCGGCCGCCGACGTCGAGCTTGCCGGAGCCGGGGACCTTGCGGCCGGAGCCGCCGCCCATGACGAAAATCTGCACCGGCGGGTCGTCGAGCACGCCGTTTGCCCCCTTCGGGGACAGCACCGCGTCGAACCACCGCAGCCGGAATTGGTCGTAGCCGAGCGGCGCGTCGGGCCCGAATTCGGCGTCGCCCGAATAGGCGAGATCGAGGTTGGCGCCGCCGTGGATCCACGGCCCCATGATGAGCCGGACGGGCCCCTTCTTGCGGCGGCTCAACTCGACGTAATTGGTCACGGTCGAGCGCGCGTACGAATCGTACCACCCGCCGCAGAAATAGACGGGGACGTCGGCGTGGCGCTCGTACAGGCCCTCGATCGAATACCCCGGACGTCCGGACCAGTACGCGTCGTAGTCCCCGTGCTGCCAGATGTCGAGCAGCCAGCGCTCGTAGGACGGCACGTGCCGGAGGGGCGTGAGACCCGCCTTCGGCGGCAGCTGGGCAAGCCAGGACCGGATCTCGCCCCACGCCTGGTTCATCGCGACGCGCGTGGCGGCGTCGGAGGCGGCCTCGTGCGACGTGAGCGCCATCATGAACGAGTAGAGCGCGAACCGCACCTCGAGCGCGCCGCCCTGGCGCATCGAGGCGGTGTGGTAGTTGTGAAACCCCATGCTCACGAACTGCGCGGCGAGCCCGGGCGGATCGAGCGCCGCGAGGCTGGTCTGCGTGCACGACGAGTAGGACAGGCCGATCGTCGCGACGCGGCCGTCGCACCACGGCTGCGCGCGCACCCACGCGACCGTCTCCACGCCGTCGGGTCCTTCGTTGCCGAACGGGTAAAACTCGCCCTCCGACTCGAATCGGCCGCGCACATCTTGTACTACGACGGCGTAGCCGTGGCTGGCGAAATACTTCGCGGAGAGCACCAGCGGCGCGCCGAGCTTGTTGTAGGGCGTGCGCTCGAGGATCGCCGGCCACGGGCCCGGGGCGCCGGCCGGCAGGTAGACGTCCGCCGCGAGGTGCGTCCCGTCGGAGAGCCGCATCGTGACGTGCCGCTCGCAGGCGACCGGATGCGTCGGGGTCGCCCAGCCGGCGCCCGGCGGCGCCCCGTTCCGCGGAGACGGGCTCATGCGCCCCACGTCTCCCGCAGCACGCGCACCCAGTTGCCGTGCGCGAGCTTCGCCAGATCGCCCTCCGTGTGGCCGCGCGCGCGCAGCGCCGCCATGAGCCGCGGCAGCCCCGCGGCGTCCCGCAGCTCCGCCGGCATCGTGGCGCCGTCGAAGTCCGAGCCCAGGCCGACGTGATCGATCCCCATCCGCTCCGCCATGTACTCGACGTGGTCGACCATCCGCGCGATCGGCGTGTCCGGGGAGCGTCCGCCGTCCTCGCGGAGGAAGCCGACGTGATAGTTGAGCCCGGCGATGCCGTGGCTGTCCTTGATCGCGTCCATCTGACGGTCGGTCAGGTTCCGGGCGCTCGCGGAGAGAGCGTGCGCGTTCGAGTGCGTGCAAATCAGCGGTGCCCGGGAGATCTTCGCGACGTCCCAAAAGCCCTGCTCGTTGATGTGCGACAGATCGATCATCACCCGCCGCGCGTTGAGCTGCCGGACGAGCGCGCGGCCGAGATCGGTGAGTCCCGGGCCGGTGTCCGGGCTGCTCGGGAACTTGAACGGCACGCCGGTAGCGTACCGGTTGCGCCGGCTGTGCGTGAGCCCGACCGAGCGCACGCCCGCGGCGTAGAAGGTTTCGAGCGCCCGGCCGTCCGGGTCGAGGGGCTCCGCGCCCTCGAAGTGCAGCAGCATCGCGAAGGTCCCCCGGTCGAGACACGACTGCAGCTCGGCCGCCGTGCGCACCGCGGCCACCTGCCCGTCGGAAGCGGCCACGACGTGCAGCAGCCGTCCGAGGAGATCGACCGCCTGCGCCTCCGCGTATTCGAGCGGCATCGGCTCTGGCCACGTGCGCTCATCCGCGTAGCGGCTCATCGCGGATTCGAGGGTGGCCGCCCGGGACCGGACGTCCTCGGCCGGCGGGGCCGGATCCGGAATATACACGGCGAAGAATCCGCCGCCGAGTCCGCCCTCCCGGGCGCGCGGCAGATCGATGTGGCCGGTCTCCGACCGTTCGAAAAACGATCGGCCGGTCTTCATCATGCTGAGGACCGTGTCGTTGTGCCCGTCGAAGACCAGCGGGTCGTTCTGCCTCCGGGGCGTCATCGGTTCCGCTCCTCCTTCCCGGTGGACCGTGCCACCGGGTTGTCGGGATATGAGCACCAGTCACTCCAGCTTCCGGGGTAGAGACGCGCGGCCGTAAGACCCGCCTCTTCCATCGCGAGCAGATTGGCGCACGCGGTAACGCCGGAGCCGCAGTACACGACGACCTCGCCGCCGCCGAGCCCGCCGAACCGCTCGGCCAGCGCGGCCCGCGGCTTCAGCCGGCCCTGCGCGTCGAGGATTTCGGTCCACGGCAGGTTCACCGCGCCCGGAACGTGGCCGGCGACCGGATCCAGCGGCTCGACCTCACCCCGGTAGCGCTCGGGGGCGCGCGAATCAACGAGGTGCGCGCCGCCCTCCGCCGCGATGCGGCGCACGCGTTCGACGTCGACGGCCAGTTCCCGCCGCGGGTGCGGGACGAACCGGCGGGCCGCGCGCGAGGGAATTTCCCGGCTCACCGGCTCGCGGGCGGCGACCCACGCGGGCCACCCGCCGTCGAGGACGTAGACACGATCGTGCCCGAGATAACGCAGCATCCACCACAGGCGCGCCGCGGGCGTGACCCCGGCCAGCGGCGTGTCGTACGCGGCGACTGTGACGGTACCGTCGATGCCGAGCCGGCCGAGCCGCTCGCAGAACGCGTCGCGGTCGGGCAGCGGGTGCCGGCCGCCGTGCGCCTGCTTCGGACCGCTGAGATCCCGGTCCAGATCGAGATACACCGATCCGGGGACGTGCGCCTCGCCGTAGGCGGCGCGGCCGGCCTCGGGCTTCGCGAGGTCGAACCGGCAGTCCACGATGACGACGGCCGGATCGTCGAGGTGCCGGGCGAGCCATGGGACATCGATGAGATTGCGGCGCTCAGTCATAGGTGGTTGACACGCTTCGGCGCGGGAAACGGTCCGTCCCGCACCCGCGCCGGGCCTGCCCTGTCTCCGCAGGACCTCCGGCCGCTTCGGAGCCTCCTGCAGGGCCGCGGCCACGCCCGAGACGAACGTCCCCGCATGCCGGCGGAGCCCTGGCACGGCATTTTCCCGTACCTCGTGTCGCCGGTCGATGCGGAGGGGCGGGTGCGCACGGACGTCCTGACCGGGCTGGTCGACCATCTCGTCGGATGCGGCGTGCACGGGCTCAGCCCCCTCGGCAGCACCGGCGAATTTCCGTACCTGACGGCCGGGCAGCGCGTGGAAATCGTACGCACGGTGGTTGAAGGGGCCCGCGGCCGCGTGCCCGTTGTCCCGGGCGTCGCGGCCTACAGCACACACGATGCGATCGAGCAGATCCGCCTCATGCGGGAAGCGGGCGCCGACGGGGTGATCCTGATTCTGCAAACGTACTTTCCGCTGGCCCGCGAGGGCGTGATGTCGTTCTTCGAGACCGTGGCGGACACAGCCGGGTGCCCGATTTGCGTCTACACGAATCCGCGGCTGCTCGGATTCGACCTCACCCCCGACCAGATCATCGCGCTCTCGCGCCTCCCGAACATCCGCTACGTCAAGGACGCGTCCGGCGAGACCGGCCGGCTGCTCACGATCCTGAACCGGACCGCGGGACGGATCGCCGTCTTCAGCGCCTCCGCGCACGTGCCGCTGCTGGTGTTCCGCCTCGGCGGCGTCGGCTGGATGGCCGGCCCGGCGTGCCTTGTGCCGGCGGCGTGCGTGCGTCTTTATGACCTCGCCCAAAGCGGACAATGGGAAGACGCCGAGCGCCTGCAGCGGCGCCTGTGGCCTGTCAACGAGGTCTTCCAGCGGCACGGGCTCGCCGCGTGCGTTAAAGCGGGGCTGCGCCTCTTGGGATTCGACGCCGGCGACCCGATCCCACCGCAGCGCCCGCTCGCAGACACGGCGATCGACGAAATCCGCGAGGCCCTCGCGGGCGTGGGCGGCTGAGGCTACCGCTTGGCCGCGTTTGCGGAAAACTCGGGCGCCCCACCGGTCACCCAATCGTCCTTCGCCACGTCTTCGAAGACCACCTGACACGCTTCCCGTGTCGTTCCGCCGATCGTGATCAGCGCCTCGGTGATGGCTTCGGCGATCCGGCGCTTCTTCTCGGTCGAACGTCCTTCGAACAACGTCACTCGAACAAACGGCATGAACGGCCTCCTCCACGGCAGTGGTCGGGCGACCCGGACTGCGGGGCGTCTGCTACCACAGATACAACGCGCCGCCCGGGCAGGCCTGTCCCGCCCGGCTTTCGTGCGGGCCGTCGACGAAGGGTGCCCGGGGCCCGCGGCGAACGCTCGTCTCACCGAAAACGTCACCTAGAGGCGGAGGCCACCTCCGATGCTCCGGCGGCCCGAAGAGAAGGTCAAAGAACTCAGCGAGATCACGATCAAGTCCGACACGCGCGACATCCTGTCGCACGCGACGATCCAGGCCGAGGCGCTCGAAGATTATTTCCTCGTCGACATGGACGCGCACGTCACGGAAACGCAGTTCTGGCCCGAAATCATTAACCTGATCGACAACGACGTGATCAAGCAGATGGGCCAGGCGATGATGATGCGGCCGGGGCCCTCGACGGCGCTACTCAACCAAATGCCCGGCCTGATGTTTCAGAACGTCTACGGGCGCATCCCCCACCAATTGACCCTGGCCGAACCCGTGGATGGCGCCGGGTGCCACCACCTCACGGAGCTGATGCGCCGCGCGATGGACGCGATGGGCCTCGACTACCAGGTCGTTTTTCCAACCCCGATGCTGGTACTGGGAATGCATCCCCAAGATGACATCGAGGTCGCGGTCGGCCGCGCCTACGACCGGTGGCTCGTCGAGCGCATCCTGCCGGAGGACGAGCGGATCAAGGGCCTGCTGTACCTGCCCTTCAATACGCCGAAGGCCTGTCTCGACATCGTCCGGGACTTCGGCAGCGCGCCCGGTGTCATCGGCTTCACCGTCTGCGCGACCCGGAACAAACCCGTCCACCACGACTCTTATATGAAGCTCTACGCGATGATCGAGGAGACCGGCAAGCCGCTGACCTTCCATTCCGGCTACCATTGGGGCGACCCGTCCTTCGCGCAGCTCAACCGGTTCATCTCGATGCACAGCATCTCGTTCGTGCACTACAGCCTGATCCACGTCGCGAACTGGGTGATCAACGGGCTGCCGGAGCGCTTCCCGGGGCTCAAGATCGTGTGGGTGGAAAGCGGCCTCGCCTGGATCCCGTTCATCATGCAGCGGCTCGACCACGAGTTCATGATGCGGGTCTGTGAGGCACCGGCGCTCAAGCGTCCGCCGAGCGAGTATATTCGGGAGATGTACTTCACCAGCCAGCCGCTCGAGAAGACCAACATGAAGCTGCTCCAGGCGACGTTCGAGGCGATCAACGCGGAGACGCAGCTCCTCTACGCGTCCGACTGGCCGCACTGGGACTTCGATCCGCCAACCGCGATCACGACGATCCCGTTCCTCAGCGAGCAGGCGAAGCGCAACATCCTCGGCCTCAACGCGGCCCGGGTGTTCAACCTCGAGGTCAAGCGGACCCGGCCGAAGGCGCGCGACGTGCTCGCCGGACGGCAGGAGGCCGCGGAGCGGCCGGAAGTCCTGCGGCAGACAGGGGACCGCGTCTGATATGGCGGGCGACGCGCACGCGGAGTTCGCCGCGGCGGCGGGCGCGTTTGCGGCCGCGGCGGAGCGCGCACTCGCGGGCGGCGCGGCGTCGCAGCTGGCCGCCGGCGACATCGAGCGGGCCATGAACGCCGCGGTGAAAGTCTACGCCGCGAAGACGGAGGCTCTGGCCGGGGAAACGCCCGCGCCGCCGGTATCGGCGGACCGGGTGACCCCGACGGAGGTGGTCGTGGTCGTGAGCGAGATGCTCCGCGCGGTCGACGTCAGCCTGTTCGACCTGGCGATGTGGTACCGCCGGCCGGCCGGCGGCCCGCAACCATGAAATTAGAGGCGCCCGAGGCAGCCCGATGAGGGAAGTCTTGATCGGGCGGGTCTCGGAGTTTCCCGATTCGGGCCGGCAGATCGTCGCCGTCGATGACGCCGAGATCGGCGTGTTCTGTGTCAACGGCCGGTTCACGGCCTTCGAGAACGTGTGCCCGCATCTAGGAGGACCCGTCTGCCAGGGGAAGATCATCCCGCGCGTCCAGGAAATGGTCGGGGAGGATAAGACCAGCCTGGGCCTGTCCTTCTCGAAGGATCAGACGAACGTCGCCTGCCCGTGGCACGGCTACGAGTTCGACGTCGAGACCGGCCGCCACCAAGGCAACTCCCACTTGCGGCTGCGCGCGGTTAAGATCGAAGTCGTCGGCGGCGACCTCGTCGTGACGGTGCCGGAGCGCACGCGCGAACGGATCGCGCGCGCCCGCCCGGCCGGCGGGCGGACCTCGGACTAGTTTGCGGCAGGGCTACCCGGCGGCCGGCGCTCCCGATCTGCTCAGTACGTGGGACAGTGGAGCGCGGTGGCCGTGTTCGCGGTGAACCCGCCGAACGATATGAAGGCCGGCGCGAGGTAGCAGAACTGCCCCGGCTGATAGACGGTCAGCGCCTGCACGTAGGCACCGCCCGGCGGCACCGTCAACAGTAGCCCGCGTTTGTCGTAGAGCCAGTACTGCAGACCGCTCACAAGCGCGTTCAGGATCGGCGGGCCGTAGGTCTGCTGGACTGAACGGACCGGAAGGCTGAACGGGAGTATGCCCTGATTAATGCAGTGCTGCGGTATCGGGACCGGCCACGACCGCAGGATGTTGAGGCCGGCGACCACGTTGTCCCGTCCGAGAACGTCGAGACCGTTAAACCGCATGTGGGTCCACTGGTGGCCCCGCAGGCGGCGGTTCTCAACGAGGGTCGCCCGGCCGTACCACTGCGAAATTTGACCGAGCGGGATTCCCAGCTGCACCGGCCCAAGGCTGACGCCCGGGACGAAGGACCCTGCGGGATCGCACCAACTCTGGCTGTTCGGGTTGTCGTCCGCAAGCGCCGCCGGTCCGCTCGGCCAGAGAACGGCGGTTAACGTCACTGCTACGATGGCCACGACGAGTGATCGCATGCGAGAGCCCCCCTCAGCGCCATGGACGCCTGCAATCTATGCTACCCGATTCATTCCCCAAACGGGCCCGCCGCCTACTTAACGCGGGCGCTCAGCCCCCGGTTCCCCGGCCGCCGGCGCCGTCTCTATTAACGACGGCCGGGCCGGGGCGGGTTCCCTGCGCCGCGCCGGGTTTGATGGCGGCCGGCCGAACCCGCGGACCCCGGCGCACGTTCTTGAATTATGATTGTGAAGAAGGCGGCCCGCGGCCGGCCGGCTGGGAGAAGGCGATGTTCGCAACCGGTCTGATCTCGTTCCTCGTGCTGACGCTCGCCCAGATTCCGACGCTGTCCGGAATCCCGGATCTCAGCACCCATAAGGAAATCAAAGTAGCGGTCGAGATCAAGGCGTCCGCCGACACTGTCTGGCACACCCTAACCAACTTTCCCGCGTACGACATCTGGAATCCCTACATCTACCCGGCTTCCGGCGAGCCGATCGCCGGACGGCAGCTCGATTTGACGCTCCGGGGCCGTACCGTCATTCATTTCCAGCCCACCGTGCTCGTCGCCAAACCCGGCGAGGAGCTCATCTGGGGCGGGAAGGTCCCCCTCGGGGCGGTCCAGCGCGAGGTAACGTTCGAGATCGTGACGCTGGAGCCCCATCGAGTCCGGTTCACCGCGATGGAGCGGTTTCGCGGTGTCCTCCTGCCCCTCGCCGGGGGTGTCACCCGCGATGCCGCCGCCGGATGGCAGGCCATGGCGAAGGCCTTGAGAAACCGCGCCGAACTGCTGGACTTCTCTCCGCCCTCGAACCCCGTCCCGCACCGCTAGCGCGTCACACGACCGCGCCACCCCCGGGCGGGCACCCGAACGAGTACGCCCAAAAACATGTTGGGGTGAGCCGGAACGGCGGAATAATGTGAACACCATTTAGACAACAACGACAACCGCATACGGGACGACGGGCGAGATGCTCTCCGACATCGCGCCCCGGTCAAGGCCAGGCGGCATCGACAGACGCGACCGGGCGGAACTGGACGTGAGGCTGATGATGGCGCTGCTGAGTGTGATCGTGCTGGTGGCGGTACTCGTCGGACCGGCAGGTGCGCAGTCGGTCTACCAAAACGACGACCCGACCTATCCGGTCTTCGAAGTGAACACACAGACCGAGGCGCATACGGCGACGACGTGGGCGGAGCACGCGGCGCAGTCCATCGCAAAGATTGCGGCGTCGCCGACCGGCAAGGCGGTCCAGGTCGCCGTGGGGCTGTACAACGTGCTGGTGAACAAGTCGATGCCGGTCACGTCCGCGAACATCGGGTTCTAACGCGGCCCGCCCGGCGGTCTGTCCCCGCGGCGCCCGGCCTGCGGCCGGGGGCGGGGACGTTACAGCCGGCGCAGCCGAGGATCGAGCGCGTCCCGCAGGCTGTCACCCACCACGTTCAACGCCAGCACTAGTGTGAGGATCGCCAGCCCCGGAAAGGTCGAGATCCACCACTGCACGAGATAGTCGCGGCCGGACGCGATCATGGACCCCCACTCCGGAATTTGCGGGGGCGGCCCGAGGCCGAGGAAGCTGAGCGACGCGAACGTGAGAATGGCATGCCCGACGTCGAGCGTGCCGAGTATCACGATCGGCGAGACGATGTTGACCAGGATGTGACGGCTGAAGACGCGGAATGTGGACGCGCCGACCGCCCGGGCCGCTTCGACATATTCGCGCCCCCGCGCGGCCAGCACGAGCCCCCGGGCGAACCGCGCGTAGGACGGCCACCACGCCACCATGATGGCGATGACCGCGTTTCGGATCCCCGCCCCCAGGGCGGCGGAGATGATCATCGCGAGGATCACCGTGGGGAACGCCAGCATGAGGTCGGTGACGCGCATGATCACCTCGTCGACCGCGCCGCCCGCGCCGCCCGCGACGCTCCCCACCAGCGTTCCGAGCAGCACCGCCAGCGCCACCGCGGCCATGCCGACCGGGATGGAAATCCGCGCGCCGTAGAGCACGCGGCTGAGGATGTCGCGGCCGAGCGGATCGGTGCCGAGCCAGTGCGCCGGTCCGGGCGGGGCGAGGCGCTGCGCGATATCCTGCGCGAGGGGCAGCGCCGGGGCGATGAGCGGCGCGGCTGCGGCCGCGACGAGCCACGCCGCCACGACCACCAGCGCCCCGACGGCGAGCGGCGAGCGGACGAACGGCCGGGGCAGCAGCCGCGCGGCCCGCCGGGCCCATGGACGGGCGACCGCCGCGGAGGCCGCACCGCCCCGCGTAGAGGGGGTGACCGCCACCGCCGTCAGCCCATCCGGATCCGCGGGTCGGCGACCGCGTAGGCGACGTCGACCAGCAGATTCGCGAAGACGTACACGGAGGCCACGACGATCCCCACCCCCATGATCGCCGGGAAGTCGAGCGACGTGGCGCTGCGGAACGCGTACGATCCGAGGCCCGGCCAGGCGAAGACGGTCTCGGTGATGACGGCGCCCGAGAGCAGCCCGCCGAAGCTCAGGCCAACGATCGTGATCACCGGAAGCAGCGCGTTGCGCGCGGCGTGGCGCAGCGTGACCCGCAGGGCCGGAAGTCCCTTGGCGCGCGCGGTCCGCACGTAGTCCTCGCCGAGCACGTCGAGCATGCTGCCGCGCATCATGCGGGTGATGACCCCGATGCTGTAGGCGGAAAGCACGAGCGCGGGCAGCACGAGATGCGAGAGCGCATCCCGGGCGACGTCCGCCTCGCCGGCGAGCAGGGCGTCGATCACGACGAAGTTGGTCACGGCCGGCGGGCGCGAAAGACGCGGGCTCAGCTGGCCCGCGGACGGCGCCCACCCGAGCCACGCGTAGAAGATCAGCAGCGCCACCAGCCCCAGCCAGAACACCGGCATCGAGACCCCGATCAGCGACCCGCTCCGGCTGATCTGATCGACCGCGGTGTCGCGGCGGACGCCGGCGACGATGCCGAGCGGAATGCCGACCGCGAGGCTGATCAGCATCGCGGCGAACGCGAGCTCCACGGTCGCAGGGAGATCCTGCCCGAGATCGGTCGCGACGGCCTGATGCGTCGAGATCGACGTCCCCATGTCCCCGTGCAGCAGGCGCCACACGTAGATCAGGTACTGCTGCGGCGGAGACCGGTCGAGCCCCCACTGGTGGCGAAACGCGGCGACGACCTCGGGATTGGCGGCCGCCTGTTCGCCGAGGTTGGCCGCGACCGGGTCCGCCGGCACCGCGTGCGAGAGCACGAACGTCAGCAGCGTGATCCCGACAAGCATCACCGGCAGCAGCAACACACGCCGGCCGATGTAGACCGCGAGGTTCACGGCGCCCTAGGTGCGCTTGACCGTGAAGAAGTCGGTCCCCCAGACGCTGTTGAACGTGACGCCGCGCAGGTCCGCACGGTAGCCCCAGGGCAACGCCGGCGTGAACAGCGGGATGTACGGGCCGATCTCCAGCAGACGCCGCTGGGCCTTCTGTAAGAGCGCAACCCGGGCGCGCGCATCGGCCTCCTGCTCCGCCTGGTCGCCCCAGTGCGCCAGTTCGCCCGCCGCCGCGCTCGCCGTCGCCGGCCAGCGCAGCCGCTTGCCGACGAGGCGCCCCGGAAGGTACACGAGGAAGTCGGTCGCGTCCGGATAGTCGGCGACGTAGCCGCCGAAGAGCGCCGGGGCCTTGGCCGCCCGGTACTCCCCGAGCGCGACCGCGCCGGGCAGTCCGTTGAGCTCCACCGTGATGCCCACGGCGGCGAGGTCGGCCTGGAGCTTCTGCGCCATGATCGGGTACTGGATGCCGAACGACGTCTGGTCGCTCGCGTAGTTCATGCGGCCCCGCGGGGAGGCGATGCCGGACTCCCGGATCAGGGCCTTCGCCCGGTCGCGGTCGGTCTTGACGGCCTCCCGAGGGTCGAGCGCGCCCGCCAGGTTATTGGGAATCACGCCGGCCATCCGTACCGCGCCCGGCCCCGCGATCTTCAAGATGCCGTCGTAGTCGAGCGCGTAGCGGATCGCCTGGATGATCTTGGGATTGGCCAGCGAGCCGCTCAATTCGGGATCCGTGTTGACCATCATCACGAACGAGGCGGCGATCAGACTGTTCTTGATCGTCACGCTCGGCACGCGCGAGAGCGTCTGCGCGTTCGAGAGCCCGAGCCCGGTCGCGACGTCGAGATCGCCGCGCTCGAGCCCGAGCGCCTGCGTCGAAGCTTCGGGGATGTTCTTGATCACGACCCGCGCGATCGACGGCGCGCCGCGCCAATGCCGGGGATTGCGCGCGAGCACGACTTCCTGATTCGGCGTGTGGCTCTCGAGGATGAAGGCCCCGCCGCCGAGCGAATGCGAATTGAGGTACCCCTCCGCATGGTCCCGGCTCGCGGCGTCGGGGCCGGCGTCCGCGCCCTGCGCGGCCGCCGTCTTGCTGTCGACGATCCCAAGGGCGCCGTTCGACAGGATCGGGATGATCGACGGCTGGGGGTCCCGCAGCCGCAGCACGACCGTGTAGGGATCGGGCGCTGTCACCGCGGCAACGTTGTCGAGGAAGAACGCCGGGTTGGATTTCAAGTTCATCACCCGTTCGAACGACCACTTGACGTCCGCCGACGTCAGCGGATTGCCCGACGCGAAGCGGATGTCGCGCCGAAGCGTGAAGGTGTACAGGCGGCCTCCTCCGGTGACGTTCCAGGACGCCGCCACGTGCGGCCGGGGGTTCGAGAGGTCCTCGCCGTTCAGGGTCACGAGCGCGTCGTACGTCGCGTGGCAGATCATCTCGCCGAGCGGCTCGAGCGTGTGCCCCGGATCGAGGCTCCGGATGACGTAGCTCGGCGCCATCACGACGGTGTCCCGGGACGACGCGGCGGCCCCGAGCGCCGTGGTCCCGCGCCGGAGCGCGCCCATCGCGGCCGCCGCCGCGCCGGCGGCCGCCGCCGCGACCAGATTCCGGCGGGTCAGCGTGCCGCGCGCCGGCGCGACGTCCACCGCGGCCGGCCGCTGTGATTTCACCGTGCCCTGCGTCATCATGGCCCTCCCGTTGGTCATGCCGTCTTCCGGATTGCCGCGAGGTCGAGCGCCCACACGCTGTTGTAGGAGACCCCCGCCACATTGCTCCGGTGGGCGAATGGGATCGCCGGCTGGAAGAGCGGCACATAGGGCCCGGCCTGGACCAGCATGTGCTCGAACTGCTGCAGCATCGCGATGCGCTTGCGGGCGTCGGGTTCCGCCTCCGCCGCATCGGCAAGCGCGGCGAGCCGCTGCGCCGCCGGGCTCGCCGAGGGCAGCCAGCCCGCGCGCTTCCCCACGACCCGCCCCGGCGCGTAGACGAGAAAATCGCTGGCGTCCGGATAGTCCGCCGCCCACCCCCAGCATCCGAACTGGTCCTTGCCGGCGCGGTAGAGGGTCAGGGACGTCACGTTCGGGAGGCCGTCGAGCGCCAGGTTGATGCCGACGCGGGCGAGGTCGGACTGGATCTTCTGGGCGATCAGCGACGTGGGAATGCCGAACTGGATCGCGTCGCTGGAATACTGAAACTTGCCCGTGACCGCGGCCAGGCCCGATTCCTTGAGCAGCGCGCGGGCGCGCGCGAGATCCGTCTTGGCCGCCTCCCGGGGATCCAGCGATCCGGGCATGAGCGTGGGAATGACCCCGGCGAGCCGCGCCGCGCCGGGCCCGGCGATCTTCATGATGCCGTCATAGTCGAGCGCGTAGCGGACGGCCTGCTGGACCTTCGGGTTCGAGAACGGTCCGCCCACGTCGGGGTTGTTGTTCATCAAGATGTAGAACGTCGTCGCGGCGGGCGTCGCCCGCACAACGACGCTCGGCACGCGGCGGAGCGGCTCTTCCTGGTCCGGTCCGATCGTCGAGGCCACGTCGATGTCGCCGCGCACGACCTGGAGAGCCTGGGTGACCGGATCCGGCACGTGCCGGATCACGATCCGCTCGAGACGCGGCGGGGGACCCCAATACCGCGGGTTGCGCGCGAGGATCAGTTCCTGCGACGGCGTGTAGCTCTGCAGCGTGAACGGCCCGCTGCCGGCGGAATGCTGGAAGAGGTAGGGCTCGGCGTGATCGCTCGTGTTCGCGCCGGCGCCGGCGTCGCCCCCGTTCTGGATCAGGAGGCGGCTGTCGAGGACCGACAGGCCGGGATGCGACAGAATCGGAACGAGGTCCGGCTTGGCCGCCTTGGTGCGGATCACCACGGTGGACGGGTTCGGCGCGTCGATGCCGTCCACGCCGTCGAAGAGAAACAGCGTATTCGCCTTGAGGTTCAGAATGCGGTCGAAGCTCCACTTCACGTCGGCCGACGTCAATTCGTTGCCGCTCGCGAAATGCACGCCGGACCGCAGCGTGAACGTGAACGTCCGGCCGTCGGCGCTCGTCCGCCACGCCGTGGCGAGCACCGGACGCGGCGTGCGCAGATCCTCGCCGTAGAACGTCACGAGCGTGTCGCAGCACGCCTTCTCGACGCTCATGCCGTTGACTTCGATCGTCCGGCCCGGGTCGAGCGTTCGGAACAGCGCGGCGCCGCCGACGATGAGCGTGCCTCGCTCGCCCGCGGCCGAGGCCGCCTCGGCCGGTCCGGGGGCGCCGAGCGCGCGGCTGCTTCCGGCGAGCAGCACCCCCGCGCCGAATCCGCGAAGCACCGACCGGCGGCTCACCCGGCGCCCGGCCGGCCTTCCACACGAGTCCGTACGCGTCATAGAGGCCTCCCGCAAGAGTATCGTGGGCCTCTGCTTCGACGCGCGGGCCGTGGAGCCCCTACGAGCGAAGGTGCGCCATTGGGAGCGGCCTACTTGGCGGTGCCCACGAGGGCCCCGGGGCGGCGCCCGCCGAAACTCTCTGCCCATGACGGTCCTGCTGGACGAGCGACTGCCGCGAACCCTCGAGGGTCTGCTGTCGCGCCTCGAGCGCGAGGCCGCATCCGGCGACCGGGTCGAGGCGTGGCTCTTCGAAAGTGCCGCGCGGCGGCGGGCGGCGGAACGCCGCCTAGCCGAACGGGGCGTCCCCGCGGTGCTGCGCAGCGCGTACAAGCCGCTGGTGCACTTCTTTCTCGAGGAGGCGGACGCCGGTACGCTGCGGCGCGCAGCCATCCGCTACCCGGTGCGCGACGGCGCGTCCGAGAAGCGCTTTCGCCTCGAAGCGTATCCCCTCGCCGCGCTGCTCCCAGGCGTGGACGTCCGGCTTCTTCCCTCGCCCGGCGCGTGCCACTACCAGGTCGATCTCGAGCGGCGCGGCGGCGGCACCGAGATGCACCGCGTATTCGCGCCGAACCGGATGCGGGAGGACCATCTCGGCGAGCGGGTCCTCGCCCCCGCGGGGTGGCTTCGGATCACGGGAGCGGGCGAGGATCGGCCGCGCGTCGATGAACCGATGGCCACCGAGTACGAGACGATCTTTCACCGTGTCCTGAGCGCGGTGCGCGGCCGCGACTGGGGGACGCGCGAACCGTATTTCGAGCAGCTCGTGATCGACGCCGAGATCCCGGACGTCGACGAGCCGCTCCCATACGGCGACGAGTGCCTCAGCACATGCGAGGCGCTCCACGAAGACCTCTACTTCTCTATCTTGGAATACTTCAAACATCGGGCGGGCCGCCCGATCGACGACCGGACGACCCGGCCCGGCCAGATCGTCCCCGACATCCATCAGGGGGCGGAAGCGCCGCGGGTGCGCGTGACCCTCGAGACGCCGGCGGTCGAGCCGAACCGCTCAGGACCGCCCGCGCGGCTCGAGTCCGCCGCCGGCCCGCTCGCGCTCTCGGAGATCTGGGACGCGACCGCGGCGCTCGGGGGACAGCCAATCTCGGCGCAGTCGCGGCAGGGCCGCCCGGTTCGCGGCGTATACCGGCCGGGCCGCCGTCCCGCGGTCGTCGTGACGGCCGGACAACATGCCAATGAAACGACCGGCGTCGTCGGCGCCCTGCGCGCGGCCCGGCGCCTCGCGGAAGATCCCGGCGCCTCGTTCGCGGTGATTCCGCTCGAAAATCCCGACGGCTACGCGCTGCACCGCCGCCTCTGCCGGACCAACCCGCGCCACATGCACCACGCGGCGCGCTACACCGCGCTCGGCGACGACCTGCAGTCCCGGACGCGCGAACCGTGGCACGAAAAGGCGGCCCGGCTCGACGCGCAGCGTCTGAGCGGTGCGCGCCTGCATATCAACCTCCACGGCTACCCGGCGCACGAGTGGACGCGCCCGCTCACCGGCTATCTTCCGCGGGGATTTCAGACCTGGTCGGTCCCCAAGGGCTTCTATCTCATCCTGCGCCACCACCCGTCGTGGGCGCCGCGCGTCCGGGGATTTCTCGACGCGCTCACGGCGCGGCTCGCGGCCGTTCCGGGTCTCGTCGAGTTCAACCGGTCGCAGCTCGCCGCGTCGGCGCCGCATACCGGGGAGCGGCCCGATCCCGTGCTGCACGAGATCCCCTGCCAGATCACGGAAGACGAGACGGCGCCGTTTCCGCTCGGACTGATCACGGAGTTCCCGGACGAGACGATCTACGGCGATCTGTTCGTGCTGGCGCATACGGTTCAGATGGAGACGGTGCTCGCCGCGGAGACGCTCAACGCCGAGATGACCGACCCATAACACGGCGTGGGGCCACCGCCGTCAGCCGCCCCGCGTGAAAAATTGCACCGCGCGCTCGTGTTTCTCAGCGGCCGCGCGCGTCTTGAAGGTCCCGAGATTGCGCCGCCTGCCGGTCTTGGGATTGGGCTTTCTCGAGTAGAGGCGGTACCCGCCCGATTTGAGCTTCCGGATCATGACGCGTCTCCGATCGGTGAAGTCGCGGTGCCGGCATTCACCTGCAAGATTTCCCGCGTCCGCGGGCCGCGAAACAACCCCAAAGGTGGCGCTTGCTGAGATGCCGAAGGGTGGCGCGCCATGCACGCCGGCGGCGCTGCGCGCGATCCCGTGTACGTCGGGCAGGTGCTCGAGCCGCGCTATGCGTTCGCGTGCCGGGAGGAATTTCCGCATCTGCGCGACGTCCTCGTCGCGCACGTGCTGATGCTCCGCCGCCGGCACCTGCTCGACCCGGGCGCCGCGGGGGAGACCCTGCGCGCGCTCGTCTCGCTGACGGCCGCCGACCTGCCGCCGTACGACCCGCGCTGGGAGGACCTGTACTTCGTGATCCACGACCGCGTGGACACGGCGACGCGCGGCCGCGGGGAGTTTCGTTTGGCCCTGAGCCGGAACGACGCCGGGGCCGCGGTCGCGCGCCTGATGCTCCGGGAGCAGACGCTCGACGTCATCGCCGCCGCCGACGGCGTGCGCGGGGCGGTGATCGATCAGGCCGAGCGCCACCGCGCCACGCTGATCATGGCGCACACACACCATCAGCACGCGCAGCCGACGACCGCCGGCCACTATCTGCTGGCCGCGGCCGCCACGCTTGCCCGGTGCGCGGACCGCTACCGCTGCGCGCTCGACCGGCTGAACCGGTCGCCGCTGGGCGCGGTCGCCCTCACGACGACCGGCTTCGCGATCGACCGGCACTACGTCGCCGCGCTGTTGGGCTTCGACGGCATCGTCGAGAACAGTTACGACGCCGTCGCGGCCGGCGACTACGTGTGCGAGCTCGCGGGCTGCCACGCGGTGCTGGCCACGAGCCTCAGCCGCGTCGTACACGACCTGCTGTTCTGGGCCGGCTCGGAGATCGACGGGCTGCGCCTCGCGCCGTCCTTCATTCAGATCAGCAGTCTGATGCCCCAGAAGCGCAACCCGGTGGCCCTCGAACACATCCGCAGCGCGCTCAGCCGCCTGCTCGGGGAGTGTCTCGGCGTCTGGGCCTCGTCGCACAACACGCCGTTCGGCGACATCAACGACCCGGTGGAGGACCTCCTCCCGCCGCTGACCGCGTCCCACCGCGAGCTGCGCGGAACGCTCGACCTGCTCCGGGCCGTCGTCGCGCAGGCGGAGATCCGGCCGGAGGCATGGGCCGCCGCGCTGCGCGGGACGTTTGCGACGAGCACCGAACTCGCCGATACGCTCGTCCGCGAGGGGGGCCTGCGCTTCGCGGATGCGCACGCGGCGGCCGCGCATCTCGTGGCCGCACGGCGGGCGCGGGGAGAGGATTTCGGCGGCGTCCGGCCGGAGGAGGTCGAAGCGGCCACCGAAGCGGCGGCGGGCCGCCGCGTGACACTGTCCAAGGAGGCGCTCGCCGCGGCCCTGGATCCGGCGGCGTTTGTCGCGCGGCGCGACGTCGAGGGCGGCCCCGGGCCGCGCGCCGCGGACGTTATGCTGCAGTCGGCCCGCTCAGCGCTGTCGGACAGCCGCGGCCGGACCGACGCGGCGCGCGCAAAGATCGCGGACGCCCGGGCGCGGCGCGAACAGGCCGTGGCCGATGCGCTGGCGGCGCCGTCGCGCTCGGGCGACGACGGCCGGCCCGGCGGCCGGGCACCATGACCGTTGAGCCGGCCGGCGTCACGGGGGACGGAAGGTCGACACCACGACAGAGGGAGGCTCGGACGATGGGCAGGACGATGCTGAGAACACTGATCGCGCTTGCGCTGGCGACGGCGCTCGGCGGCGCCGCGGCGGCGCAGGCCCAGCCGGCGACCACGATCACGTACTGGCAGTACTACTTCGAGAGCAAGGTCAAGCTCATGGATGCGCTGATTCCGCAGTTCGAGCGGCAGAACCCCGGCATCCACGTGGTTCAGGAGACCTTCCCGTACGACTCGTACAACCAAAAGGTGGCCAGCGCGGTCCCCGCGGGCCAGGGCCCCGACGTCGTCAACCTCTTCTATGGGTGGCTCCCGCAGTACGTCGGGAGCGGATACCTGATCCCGCTGCCGGCCAACGCCTTCCCCGACGCCCAGATCGAGCGCGACTTCGTGCCGATGGTCAAGGCCGCGAAGTTCGACGGCAAGTACTGGGCGCTGCCGACCGCGGTCCGCACGCTCGCGCTGTTCTACAACCGCGACATGTTCCGGCGCGTCGGAATCCGGGCGCCCGCGACGTGGGACGAGTTTACCGCCGACGCTCAGCGGCTGACCGAGCGGGATGCCCGGGGCCGCATCACCACCGAAGGGTTCGGCATTTCTCCGGACGGCCAGGACCATCAGCTGATCCGCGAGGTCCTGTTCCGGCAGTGGGGCACCGCCCCCTACAGCAGCGACGGCCGCAAGGTCACGTACAACAACGCGCGCGGCGCGGCGGCCCTGCAGTGGTACACCGATCTCGTGACCAAGGACAAAGTCGGCGTGATCGGCTTCTTTCCCGGCGGCAACGGCTACCGCGACGCGTTCGTCGCGGGCAAGGCCGGCATGATCGTCGACGGCTCGTTCGCGATCGGCTCGATCCGCTCGGCCGCGAAGTTCGACTGGGGCGTGGCGATGCTCCCGCGCCGGACCGCCGGCGGGACGCCGGGCAACTTCGGGTCGTTCTGGGTGCACGGGCTGACCCGGAAGGCCGCCGGCGCGCGGCAGGCGGCCGCGGTCGCGTTCCTCAAGTTCATCACGTCGCCGGACGTGCAGCGCACCTGGCTGCAGCAGGTCGGGGAGATCCCCGCCGCCAAAGCGCTGGCCTCGGACCCGAAACTCGCACAGGATCCGGTGTACGGCCCGTTCATCTCGAGCCTGCCCTTTGCGCACGCGACCTTCTTTGTCGACGAAACCGCGCAGCGGACCGTGGTGCTCGACGCGATCAACGAAGTGGTGCTCAATCACACGGACCCCAAGGCCGCGCTGGACCAGGCCGCGGCCAAGGAGCAGAAAGTGCTCGACGACTTCTGGGCGAAGCAGAAGCACCCGTAGGGCCGGTCACGGCTTCGGCGCGCGCGGTGACGCGCGCGGCTCGTCGGTGGCGCTGAGCGTCGCGCGGCCGCGCACCCCTCCGCGGCAGACGCGCCTCGGGCTCGGCGCGCGCCGCGCGCTGTGGGCGTACGCGTTTCTCGCGGTGCCGATGGCGTTCTTTCTCGCCATCCGCATCGCCCCGGCGCTGTCCGCGCTGGCGATCAGCCTGCACCGGTGGAACATCCTCAGCGCCGAGCAGCCGTTCGTCGGCCTGGCGAACTTCCGCGAGATCGCCGCCGACCCGCTGTTCTGGAAGGCGGTCCGCAACACCATCCGGTACGCCGTCGTGGGCATCCCGGCGCAGATCGCGCTGGGGCTCGGCGTCGCCCTGCTGCTGCGGCGCATCGTCCGGCTGCGCGGCTTCTTCCGCGCGCTCTACTTCGTTCCGTTTGTCACGCCCGTCGTCGCCGCGGCGTGGGTCTGGCAGTGGATGTACTCGCCGCAGTTCGGGCCGCTCGGCCGCATCTTCGACGTGGTGGGGCTCGAGATTCCGCCGCTGCTGCGAACGCCCTCGCTCGCGCTCTACGCCGTCACCGCCATGGTGGTGTGGGAGTATCTGGGTTTTCAGATCGTGATCTTCCTCGCCGGCCTCAACGCGATCCCGGGCGCGTACTACGAAGCGGCGGCCGTCGACGGCGCGGGGGGCTGGCGCCTGTTCCGCCACATCACCGTCCCGCTGCTCAACCCGACGCTCGTCTTCTCGACCGTGTACGGTACGATCATCTACCTGCAGTTGTTCACGCAGGTGCTCAACATGACGTTCGGCGATCCGGGCGGGCCGCTCGGCAGCACGGAGACCGTCGTCCTCTACGTGTACACGCAGGGCTTTCAGCGGTTCCACATGGGCCAGGCCGCGGCCGCGACCGTGATCCTGTTCGGCGTGATCATGGTCATTTCGCTGGCGCAGCTCACCGTGCTGTCCCGCCCGGTGGAGTACTGATGGCGGGCCGCGCGTGGGCCACGGCCGGGGCGTACCTGGCGCTCGCGGCCGGCAGCGTGCTGGTCGTCTTTCCGTTCGCGTGGATGCTGGCCACGGCGCTGAAGGGGCCGCGCGAGATCTTCGAGCTGCACTTCTGGCCGCACAGCCCGACGCTCGACAACATCCGGGAGGTCCTGCTGCGCACGCAGTTTCCGCGGTGGTTCGCGAACAGCCTCGGCGTGGCGCTCGCCACGACCGCGAGCGTGGCGTTCTTCGACTCCCTCGTCGGTTACACGCTGGCCAAGCTGCGGTTCCCCGGGCGGACGGTCGCGTTCGTCGTCATCTTGAGCACGCTGATGATCCCGACCGAGATGCTGGTGATTCCCTGGTACACGATGAGCGCGCGGCTCGGCTGGATCAACACCTACTGGGGGATCATGTTCCCCGGCCTGTTCAGCGCCTTCGGCGTCTTCCTGATGCGCCAGTTCATGACCGGCGTGCCCGACGAACTGCTCGACGCCGCGCGCATCGACGGGCTGTCGGAGTTCGGCCTGTTCACGCGCATCGCGCTGCCGTTGGTGCGGCCGGCGCTCGCGGCGCTCTGCATCTTCACGTTCCTCGGCAACTGGAACGCCTTTCTGTGGCCGCTCATCGTGATCCAGACCCCCGCGATGCGCACGCTCCCGGTCGGGATCGCGCTGTTCAGCGGGGAGGCCGGCTCCTCTTGGCACCTCATCATGGCCGCCTCCGCGCTGGCCGTCCTGCCGGTGCTCGCGGTGTTCGCCGTCCTGCAGCGCCAGATCATCGAAGGGGTCGTGCTGACGGGCCTGCGCGGCTAGGGACCCGGGCACTAGGGGCGGGCCGCGCACGGCTCGAACCAACCGCCATGACCGGCCGCATCCCTGTGCTCGACTGCCACGCGCACTTTCCGGTGCGCGACGGACGCGACGCGACGCGCGAGGCCTACGTCGCCCGCCACGGCGAGGCGAAGTGGGAGACTGTTTCCGGCTGGCTCCGCGACGACCAGCGCGGCTGGCGCCGGGCGTGGGGCTTTCCCGATCCCGAACCGCCGGGGACGGACGACGAGATGGCGCGGCGGTGGGCCGCGGAAGTGGACCGGCACCGCCTCGTGCGCGTCGTCTTCGTGACCGGCGGCGGCAACGAGCGGCTGGCGAAAATCGTCGCGGCGCATCCGGACCGGTTCGCCGGCTTCGCGCACCACGATCCGTTCCGGCCCGACGCCCCGGCGGAGCTGGAGCGCGCGGTGCGAACGCTCGGCCTCCGCGGCTACAAGCTGATCGCGCCGCTGTTGTCCGGAAGGCTCGACGACGAGCGCCTCTATCCGGTGTGGGAGACCGCGGAGCGTCTCGGGATCCCGGTCCTCATCCACTTCGGGCCGCTCCGCTACCAGGGGATCGTCGCCCACCCGAACATGAGCCCGCTTGTCCTACAGGACGTGGCCCGCGGTTTCCCGGGCATTCCGTTCATCGTGCCGCATTTCGGCTGCGGCTACCCGCGGGAGCTGCTGCACATCGCGTGGGTCTGCGGCAACGTGCACGTCGACACGTCCGGCTCGAACGAGTGGATGCGCTGGATGCCCTACCCGCTCACGCTCGAGGGACTGTTTCGGATGTTCCGCGAGACCGTGGGGCCCTCGCGCATCCTCTTCGGCACCGACTCCTCATGGTTTCCGCGCGGATTTGCGTCGCGCTACCTCGACGACCAATACCGCGCCGCCTGGACCGCGGGCTTCACGGACGAGGAGATGCGCGCCGTTTTTGCCGGCAACGCGGCGCGCCTCTTGCGGATCACCCCGCCGTAGGCCCGCGCGGGACGCACAGGCCGGTTTCCTTCGTACAATCTATGCAGGCGATGCAGGCCGGGGCCCCGACCGCCGGTGGGGGTGGTGCGTGGAGATCTTCGAAATCTTGGATGGCCGCCTCTATCAGAGCGGCGCGCCGCAGGAAGCCGCGGAGTGGGGCTCGATTCACGCCCGCGGCATCGACGTGGTCGTCGACCTCTTCGGCACGCTGGACCCGGGCGTGCCGACGGCGCCCAATTCCATCCTGTACATCTTCTGGCCGATCGAGGACGTCGACGCGCTGCCGGCGCTCGGGATCTTGAACACCCTTGTCGACGCGGTGGTGCGGCTCATTCAGCTGGGCCACAAGGTGCTGGTCCACTGCCACATGGGCAAGAGCCGGTCGGGCCTGCTGAACGCGCTCGTGGCGATGAAAGTCCTCGGCATCAGCGGGGCCGACGCGGTCGACCTCGTGCGCAGGCGGCGTCCGGACGCCCTCGGCAACGCCGTGTTCACCGCGTACCTCCGGGCGCTGCCGGCGCCGCCGGGCCCGCCGCCGTCGAGCGCGGCGCGTACGCCATGAACGTCAAGACCGTCAAGCGCGGCACGCTGTGGGCGGCGATTCTCGGCTCGTGCATCGTGTTCTTGGACTCCACCGTGGTGACGGTAGCGCTCCCGCGCATTGGGCGCGAGCTGCCGGCGCATTTCCTGGGGGTCTTGGAAGGGCAGTCCTACGTCTACAGCGGGTATCTGCTGGCGGAGAGCGCGTTTCTGATTCTCGCGGGCGGCCTAACCGACGTCTACGGCCGGCGGCGGATGTTCCTGGTGGGGCTCGTCGCGTTCGGGATGACGTCGCTTCTCAGCGGGCTCGCGCCGACCATGGAATGGCTGGTCGTGTTCCGGGTGCTGCAAGGGGTGGCCGGCGCCATTCTCGTTCCCGGCTCACTCGCGCTCATCACCGCCACCTTCTCCGGCGAGGAGCAGGGCCGCGCGTTCGGCGTATGGTCCGGCGCCTCCGCGGGGCTCGCGATCCTCGGTCCGTTCATCGGCGGCCTCCTGGTGGACAGCGTGTCGTGGCGGGCGGTGTTCCTGTTGAATGTCCCGCTCGTGCTGACGGGGCTTTGGGTCACCGCGCGGTACGTACGCGAAACCCAACATCTCGAGGCGTCGAAGGGCTTCGACGTGTCGGGTACCGTCTTGACGGCGCTGGCGGTCGGCGGGCTCGTTATCGGCACCATATCGGGAGAACAGCGAGACTGGCACAGTCCGGCGGCGTTCGCGGCGCTCGGCGTCGGCGCCGCCGCCGCGGCGCTGCTCCCGTTCTGGATGCTGCGCGCCCGGAATCCCCTGGTTCCGCCCGCGCTATTCCACTCGCGCAACTTCACGGTGACGAACCTCTCCACCCTCGTCATCTACGCGGCGCTGTCCGCGACGTTCTACTACCTGACGCTCTTCCTGCAGGGAACGCTCGGGTACTCCGCTTCGGCGGCCGGCATCGCGACGATCCCGGGAGCGATCTTCATGGCGCTGTTCTCGCCGAGGTTTGGGGCGCTCGCGGCGCGCTACGGTTCGCGCTGGTTCATGGCGGCCGGCCCGGCCCTCATGAGTATCGGGGTCCTCTGGTTCGCGCGCCTCCCCGCGGGCAGCGCCGCTTGGGCGCTGCGGCTGTCCGACGCGGGGACGTTCGCGCCGCCCGCAAGCTACTTTACCGACATCCTGCCCGGATTGCTCATGTTCGGCATCGGCGCGATGCTGATGGTCGCCCCCCTCACGGCGACGCTCATGGCCTCGGCGCCGGTCGAGCACGCGGGCGTCGCGTCCGCCATCAATACGGTGATCTCAGATGTCGGGCCCCAGCTCGCGGTCGCCGGCCTGTTCGTCGCGGTGACCGCCTATTTCTATGGCGCGCTGGCGGCGCACGGGCCGGACCCGGGCATCGCGGCGGCGGTTGCGCGCCACGACGTCACGGCGTTCAACCCGCCCGCGGGGCCGGTGCCCGAGAGCGTTCGAGACGCCGCGCGCGCCGCGTCGACCGGTGCGTTTCATCTGGTGATGCTGGTCAGCGCCGCGCTGCTTCTCTGCGGCGCGGCGATCAACGCCGTGGGAATCCGGACGCCCGTCTCGCCGGTGGCGGCGCGAGTGGCCTCGCCGGACCCCTCGTGGCGCCGCTACTGCCACCTGGCCGTCAAGCAGACAGCATCGCCGCCCGCCCGGGGCGCGGCGACGTCACATCCCACCTGAACTTGGGAGGGCCCCCGCCTCGCCGGAGACGGGGGCCGGAGGCGCAGACCGGGCTCGGCCGGCGATTACATGTGGCCGTGCTCGACGGCAAGGATCAGGTTCTTGTTCGCGTCGATGAGCATCTGGATGGTATTCGCCATGTCGTGCAGCATCTTCATCATCGCTTTCTCATTGGCGGTCATCGGCATCTTGCTCATCGAGTCCATCTCCATCATCATCTGCGAAAGGGTCTTGGCGGCCTGATCGTTGGCCACTTTGGCCTTGTCGCTTTCCGGCGACGCAAAGGCGCTGTGGATCTGTCCGAGCGGGCCCGCCATCAGCAGGCCCACGAGCATGATCACGGCCACCTTCTTCCAGTGCTTTCGCATGTATCACCCCCTGGCGCAATTTGTTGCACCTCCAGGGTATCGGCGGCCAATAAAGCGTCGATAAGGTTCGTGTAAGGTTTGTGCAATGACGGGATGAACGCGTTGAGGCCCGGAGCGCCGGGCGCTCCGGGCCTCACCATCACATCGCAGCGGCGCTTTTCGACGCTACCGCTCGTGCACCACCGAGCAGCCCCGGTCCACACTCCACTCGCCGTTGGTGCAGCGGTAGTAGCGGTGACCCTGGTACGTGTAGGCCCGATTAATTGGATACTGGGCCGGCAGCCAGGCCGGCGCGTTGCCGGCCGGATAGTAGCTGTACCCGTAGGGCGAATAAACCGGCTGAGGCTGCGCCGGGTAGTAATTGTAGCCGTACGGTGAATAGACCGGCTGGGGCTGTGTGTTCTGGTGCCCCACCACGTAGCCGATGAGACCGCCGAGCAGCAGCGCGCCGATGCCGATCGCGACCGGCGAGGAGAGGATCGAGCCGGACGTCGACGGCGCAGCGGCCTGCGACGTCACGCTAATCTGACTCAGGTCGAAGGCGTTCCCCGTCGGGACGAGGACCGCCGTCGCGGACGCGCCGGTGTATGACTGCAGCGAGCAGAACGAGGTCGACGCCCCGTTGACGGAGGCAACGGTTTGGTCGGTGGCCTGGAAGGTATCGCTGCCACCCGCCGTGGAGAGCGTCACCTGCCCGTTCTGGCAGTCAACGGATTGAATGGTCCCCTGCACCTGGACCGGCTGGACAGTCTGGGCATTTCCGGTGCCGGCGAGGGCGAGGCAGGCGAGCAACACCGAAACCGCTATCGCAGTGACGTGCCGCATGGTCCGTTCCCCCTTATGCACCCAACCCATTTCGAATGCCGTGCGAATCGATTACCTTCAAAATACCGCTGGATTACGAACGTCTTGTGAAGGCACGATGTGAATGTCGTGGGAAACGAAGGGGTCTAGCGGCCGTCCAGGACTCGCCCGCGCCCGAATACGCCGCCGAGCACGTCGACGATCTCCCGCTCGACGACGGGCGCCGTCACCTGCCTGAGGAAATACTCCGCCCGCTTCCCGGACCTGTCCACGCCCGCCGGAAGTTTCGAGGCGCTCCCCGGACTCGCCACGCTCTGCCGGACCGTGATCCGCGTGTCGAGCCAGTCGCACACGAAGGCGACGTACGGCGTGCTCGTGGACGTGAACAGGGACCGTTCGATGCCCGCGGGATACACCTGCATCGTGACCTGGGTGTTCCGCGGTCGCCGGTCGACGTCAGTGTAGGCCTGTGTCGTGGCAATCTGGTAGTCGTGGCCGCGGCGGCGCAGCGCGGCCCCGACGTCTTCCATCGTCGGACGAATCGTCTCCTCGATCAGCCGCTCGAACTCCCCGATAAACGCGTCGTGCCGCCGGCGGACTGCTTCGTGCCGCTTACCCTCTTCCGCGAGCCGCTTCTCGTACCGCGTCATCAAGGTCTCCAGCCGCGCTCGGGTCTCTTCGCGCACCCTTCACCCCCTCGGCGCCGGGGCTGTTCCCTCTGCCTTTTGCCCTATTCCCGGACGTGCGGACGCTCTCAGCGACGCGCGATCCGCACCGCGGTGCCGCGCTCGAGATCGACTGCGACCCCGTAGTCGGTCCGCGCGCGCTCGACGGAGACATAGCCGTTCCGCACGTCCTCCAGCACGCGGGCCGGATCGCGCTCCGACGGCGGCCCGTACCCGCCGCCGCCCGGCAGGCCGAGCGTGACTTCCGTGCCCGCGGGCAGAAGTGAGCGCGTCTTCGGCCGGACCGGCGCCGCGGGATCGTTCGTGGTGACGGTCCCGGGCCGGCCGGCCGCGCCGCCGAGCAGACCGGGCGCGGGGGACGCGATCCGCTCGTACAGACCCGAAAAGAGGAACGGCCGGTCCGTGCGGACGCCGATCTCCTGCACCTGGCCCAGCCCCCCGCGAAACTTCCCCGGGCCGCCCGAATCCTGGCGCAGCTCCCGCCGGCGAATGACCACCGGCGACAGCGCCTCGATCACCTCGACGGGCGTGCCGGCGATGCCGCTCGGAAAGGCCGTCGCCGACAGGCCGTCCCGCGTGGCCAGTGCGCCCGTGCCGCCGGCGGAGAACCACACGTACGTGAACGGCGCGTTCCGGCGCGGGTCGTGGCCGAAGATCTGCGTGTCCCACAATCCGTCGAAGCCCGGCGCCTTGACGCGGTCCGGCAGCACCTGGGTCAGCGCGCCGAAGATCGCGCTCGGCAGGAAATGGCCGACGAGGTGTCGCCCCGCCACCGCCGCCGGAAACTTGGCGTTCAGAATCGAGCCTTCCGGCGCCGTGACCTTCACCGGGCGGAAGCTGCCTTCGTTGTTCGGCACGTCGGGCGAGATGACGCACTTCACGGCATAGGTCGTGTAGGCATGCGTGTAGTTGAACGCCACGTTGATCCCTTGGCGCACCTGCGGCGACGAACCGGTGTAGTCGATCTCGAGGTCGTCGCCCCGGACGGTGACCGTCACGGCGATGTGGACGGGCGCGTCGAATCCGTCGCAGGTGAGCTCGTAGCGGTAGGCGCCATCCGGGAGGGCCGCGATGCGCGCGCGCATCGCGGCCTCGGACCGCTCGACGATGACGTCGGACAGCTGCTCGATGTCCGCGAGCCCGAACTCGGCGAGGAACGCGAGGAGCTGCTGCCCGCCGATCTCGTTGCCCACCACCTGCGCGTGGATGTCGCCGAGCACTTCCTTGGGCGTCCGGACGTTGGCGCGCAGTAAGTCGAACAGCGGCGTGTTGGGCCGGTCGCGATCGAACAGCTTCATGACCGGGATCTGCAGGCCTTCCTCGAAGATCTCGCCCGCGTCGGCGGAGAGGCCCCGGCCGCCGATATCCAGCGCATGACAGGTATTGCCGAAGAACGCCACGAGCCGGTCGCCCTGGAAGACCGGCGTCATCACGGTGATGTCGTTGAGCTGGGAGGCGGTCTTCCAGGCGTCGTTCGTGACCAGCACGTCACCGGGTCCGAGCGTGTCGAGCGGAAACGCCGCGAGAAAGTGGTGCATGCTGGTCGCCATCGAGTTGATGTGGCCCGGCGTCCCCGTCACCGCCTGCGCGATCATGCGGCCGCGCCGGTCGAATACCCCGGCGGAGATGTCGCCGGCCTCCCGCACCACCGACGTGAACGACGTCCGCATCAGCGCCGCGGCCTGTTCGTTCACCACGCCGACCATCCGGTTCCAGAGCACCTCGAGGAGGATGGGATCCATCATGACGCCGGCTTGGATTTCAGGGTTGCCGCGCGCCCCGTGTCTTCGATGACGAGGTTGAGCCAGTTGTCGATCCACGCCCGGGCGTCCGGTCCCACGACCACGGTCGATTCGCGTTCCTCCACGATGGCCGGCCCGGCGAGTTCGTGGCCTGGAGCAAGACGGTACCGGTCGTAGACCGGCACCTCCGCGAATCCGCTGCGTTCAGGAAGATACGCGGGCCGCCGTGTCTTGAGCGCCGCCGACGGGTCGCCCGAATCCGAGGCGGCGGGACCGCCGGTCTCGGCCGGCAGCCGCAGCGTGGGTTTCGGCCCGTGCGCGGCGACCCGCCAGCTCACCACGTCCACGGCCACGTCCGGGGCGGTGTGCCCGTAAATCGCCGTGTAGGCGCGCTCGAAGGCGTCGCGGAGCGCCGCTTCGGCGCCGGGCCCGAGCGGTACCGGCGGCAGGGGCACGCGGATCTCGTGCCCCTGCCCGCGGTAGCGCATGTCGGCCCACCGGCGAAAGCCGATCTGATCATCGGCCACCGTCGTGGACAGGATCCGGCGGCCTTCCTGCTCCATCTCGCCGACGGCGGCGCGGACGGCGGTCCATTCGATCGACTCGACGCCGGTCGGGAGCGTGCGCACGAAGTCAAAGACGAGCGGCGCAACGAGAAACCCCATCGCCGACGCGACGCCCGCCCCCAGCGGACACACGACCGTCGAGCACCGTAGGATTCGCGCGAGGCGATGGGCGTGCACCGGACCGGCGCCGCCGAAGGCGAAGAGCGGAAAGCGCCTGATGTCCTTGCCGCGCTCCACGGCGTGCACGCGCACGGCCGAGGCCATGTTTTCGTTCACCACCTGGTGGATACCCCACGCCGCCTGCACGGGATCGAGCCCGAGCGGCCCGGCGACGCGCTCCTCGATCGCGCGCCGCGCGGCCTCGCGGTCGAGGCGCAGCCGGCCGCCGAGGAAAAACTCGGGGTCGAGGTAGCCCAATATCAGGTCCGCGTCGGTGACCGCCGGCTCCGTGCCGCCGCGGCCGTAGCACGCCGGGCCGGGATCCGCGCCGGCGCTGTCGGGGCCCACCGTCAGGAGGCCGAGACCGCTCACCCGCGCGACACTGCCCCCGCCGGCGCCGATCTCGATCATCTCGATCGCCGGCACCTTGATCGGCAGTCCGCTGCCGCGCTTGAAGCGATACACTCTCGCGACCTCGAACTCCGGGGCGGTGAGCGGCTCGCCCCCTTCGACGAGACACGCCTTCGCCGTGGTGCCGCCCATGTCGAAAGACAGCAGATCGGGACGTCCCGCGAGCGCGCCGTGGTGCGCCGCGGCGAGCGCGCCGGCCGCCGGACCCGACTCCACCACGCGGATCGGGAACCGGGACGCCGTCTCGACCGAGCAGATGCCGCCGGTGGACTGCATGATGAACAGCGGCCCGCCGATGCCCATCCCTTCCAGGCGCTCTTCCAGCCGGCTGAGATAGCGCGCGGCAAGCCCCTGAATATACACGTTGGCCGCGGTGGTGCTCGTGCGTTCGTATTCCCGGATCTCCGGCACGACTTCGTGGGACAGGGCGCAGGCCCACTCCGGCGCGGCCGTCCGGATCAGCCGCCCCACGGTCTGTTCGTGCGCGGGCGCGCGGTAGCTGTGGAGGAAGCAGACGGCCACCGCGTCAATGTGTTCGCGGCGCAGCGTCTCGACGAGGCGCCGTACTTCTTCCAGGTCGGGCGCCGCTTCCACGGTCCCGTCCTCGAGAACTCGCTCGCCGAGTTCGTAGCGGAGATACCGGGGCACAAGCGGCGCCGGACGTTCGATAAACAAGTCGTACATATCGTAGCGGTGCTCGCGGGCGATTTCGAGCGCGTCCCGAAACCCTCGGGTCGTGATGAGGGCCGTACGCGCCCCCGTGCGTTCGATCAGTGCGTTGGTGAGCAGCGTGGTGCCGTGCACCACCGCGCTCACCTCGCGCGCCGCGGCGCCCGCCGCCTCGAGCAGGTCCCGCACGCCCTGCACGACGACGCCCGCCGGGTCCGCGGGCGTCGTCAGGACCTTGCCGACCTGAAACACTGTCCCGAGATCGTCGAGCAGAATCAGATCGGTGAACGTCCCGCCGATGTCGACGCCGATCCGGAGGGTCGCGGGCATCCGGCGCCGGCTAGGCGCGGCGGGGCTGCGCCGCGGGCTTCAGGACCGGCTGCCGCCGGCCGTGATTCACCGCGAAGACGGCGGCGATCTCGAACAGCAGCTGCGCCGCCACGATCGAGGTGACGTCGTTGGTGTCGCAGGGAGGCGACACCTCGACGAGATCGGCGCCGACCAGTTGGAGGCCGGCGAAGCCGCGAATGATCTGCATCGCCTGCCAGGTCGTCAGCCCGCCGATCTCCGGCACGCCCGTGCCCGGGGCGCACATCGGATCCAGTCCGTCGATGTCGAACGTGAGGTAGACCGGCGCGTCGCCCACGGTCGCCCGCATCTCCTCGACGATCGGCTCGACGCCGCGCCCGTGGATCTCGTCGGCGGTCACGAGGTGGTAGTGCTCGCGCGACCAGGCGAGGTCGTCGGGGTAGAAGAGGCTGCCGCGGATGCCGAGCTGCACCACCTTGGACGGCACGAGCAGGCCGTCCTCGTGCGCCCGGCGGAAGGGCGTGGCGTGCGTCAGCCGGGCGCCGAACTGCGTATCGTGCGTGTCGGTGTGGGCATCGATCTGGACGACCCCGACCGGTCCGGTGTGCCTGGCCACCGCCCGCAAGATCGGATACGTGATGCCGTGGTCGCCGCCGACGGCGATCGTCCGGCACCCCGCCGCGTAGATCGCGTCGAACTCCCGCGTGATCGAATCGTAGGTCTTCTCGATGTCGAACGGCGTGGTCAAGACGTCGCCGTAATCGGCGATCCGGATGCGTTCGTGCACCGTCACCTCGTGCACGGGATGGTGCAGGCGCACCGCGCTGGAGGCCGCGCGGACCGCCCGCGGCCCGAGCCGCGCGCCGACGCGGTACCCGGCGCTCGTGTCGAAGGGCACCCCGACGTACGCCACGTCGAGCTGCCGCGGATCGGACACGTGGGGCATGCGCATGAACGTCGCGATGTTGCCGTGCCGCGGATACACCATGCTGTCGACCGGCTTTGGAAAAGTCATGCTTCGCGCCCCCTCGATGCGGAGATGTGCGCCTCGGCTCCGAATTCAGCTCCGGAGACGAAGCCCCTTCGGGTCGTACAGGGGCTCGCGGGACACGGTCGCGGGGTGGCGCCCGCCGAAGTACTCGATCTCGAGAGACGTGCCGGGCGCGGCGTGACTGGGCGGCAGATAGCCGTACGCGATGCCGCGGCCAACCGTGTAGCCGTAGTTCGCGCTCGTCACGTATCCCAAGACGCGCTCGCCGTCGAGAATGGGTTCCTTGCCGAGCACCACCCTCCCCGCGTCGTCGAACGTCAGGCAGCAGAGCGTGCGGGCTAGACCCTGCGCCTTGATCCGCAGCAGGGCCTCACGGCCGTGAAACTCGCCCTTGCCAAATTTCACGGCGAACCCGAGTCCCGCTTCGAGCGGATTGTGCTCGTTCGTGATATCGGCGCCCCACAGCCGGTAGCCCTTCTCGAGCCGCAGCGAGTCGAAGGCCCCGACGCCGAGCGGCACGAGACCGTGCGGGCGGCCAGCTTCCCAGAGCGCGTCCCACAGCCGCAGGCCGTACTCGGTGTGCGCGTATATCTCCCATCCCATTTCACCAACGTACGAAACGCGGAGCGCGAGGGCAGGGATGGTGTGGAGCGTAATGGCGCGCGCCGCGAAGTACGGAAACGCCTCGTTCGACAGCGCGTCGGCACAGACGGCGCTCAACACCGCCCGGGCGTTCGGTCCCCACAGTCCGACGCCGCAGTACATCGATGTCACGTCCGTCACGCGGACGGTGCCGTCTACCGGCGCGTGCCGGCGAATCCACCCCAAGTCGCGCGGGCCCACGGCCCCGCCGGTCAGGACCAGGAAGCGGTCCCGGTCGAGGCGCGTCACCGTGAGGTCGCACATGATACCGCCCCGATGATTGAGCATGGACGTGTAGATGACTCTGCCTTCGGGCTGATCGATCTTGTTGGCGCACAGGCCCTCCAGAAAATCGAGCGCGCCGGGCCCCGCCACTTCGATCTTCGTGAACGGCGTGAGGTCGAAGAGCGCTGCGGCGCTGCGGGTGGCCAGGTGCTCGGCGCCCTGGATCGGCGACCACTCCCGCGCCTCCCAGCCCGCACGGTCGGGAACGCGCCGGCCGTTCAGCAGCCGTTCGTTCCCGGCAAACCATTGGGGACGCTCCCACCCCGCAGTCTCGAAGAACACCGCGCCCTGCTCGACCTGGCGGCGGTGAAAGGGGCTCACGCGCAGACCGCGGGGCTGCTCCATCTGCTGGAGCGGATGCACGATGTCGTATACCTCGCGGTACTGCTGCACGGCGCGGGCGCGGACGTAGGCCGGCGCGAGCGCGTGCGCGGGGAAGCGGTTCAGGTCGCATTCGTGCAGGTCGAGGCCGGGATCACCTTCCGCCATCCACTCTGCGATTACTTCACCGACGCCGCCGGCGTGCGTGATCCACACGGCCTCCGCGACCCAGAGGCCGCGGACGTCGGACGCCTCACCGAGCAGCGGGAAGCCGTCGGCGGTGAACGAGAACAGGCCGTTGATGCGGTACGGCAGCGCGGCATGGCGCAGCGCCGGGAGCAGGTCGGCGGCCGCCTCCTCCGCGGAGGCGAAGTGTTCGGGTGTAAACGGCATGACGGCCGGGTTCGGGAGCGCGTCGGGATCGACCGGCAGCGGCTCGTGGCGGTACGAGCCGAAGCCGTAGCAGTCGGCGTGCTGACGAAAATACATCGACCGGTCCTGGTGCCGCAGAATCGGGTGGGCGACTTCCCGGGTCTCGCCGCTGAGCTCGGGGAGCGGCGCGGTACGGGCGTACAGATGCTGCATCGGCTCGAGCGGCACGGTGACGCCCGCGAGACGGCCGACCCGCGGGCCCCAGATGCCGGCGCAGAGCAGCACCTGTTCCGCCGCGATACGTCCACGACGCGTCGTGACGCCGCGTACCCGCCCGGCGCCGGCGTCGATCGCGGTCACGGGAGTCCCACCGTGGAACTCGACGCCCCTCGTTTCGACGAGGCGCGCCATGCGCTCGCAGGCGCGCACGGCCTTGGCGATGCCGTCATCCGGCACGTAATACACGCCGAGGATCTTGGATTCGTCCAGCAGCGGCAGCCGCTCGCGCGCCTCGGCGGGGGACAACAGAGCGCTCTCGAGCCCCCACGCCTTGCCGAGCCCGCGCCGGCGCTTGAGCTCCGCCCATCTCGCCGGAGTGGCGGCAACTTCCATGCTGCCGGCGGCATAGAAACACGGCTCGCCGTCGCCGCCGAGCCGCCCGTACAATGCGACGGTTCGCCTGGCCAGCTCCGTCATCGTTCGGGAGGGATTCGTTTGAAACACGAGGCCGGGGGCGTGGCTTGTGGATCCTCCGGTTTCGAACAACGGCCCCTGGTCCAGCACGACGATGTCCCGCCAACCCTTCGCGGCGAGATGGCAGGCGGCGCTGCACCCCACGATCCCGGCGCCGATAATGACGAGCCGGGCGTGCCCGCGCATGGCCGGCCGCTACGGGGTCTTGGCCATCAGCCCGTAGAAGGCGTCGACGCTCGGGCCCTGCACCGCCAGTTTGCCGGCGGAGTAGCCGCCGTCGACGCAGAGCACCTGCCCTGTCACGAAGCGCGCGCGATCGGACGCGAAAAACAAGACCGCGTCGGCGATTTCGTCCGGCGTGGCGAGCCGCCCGATCGGCACCTGCGCGACGAACGCGCGCTGATACTCGGGCGTCTGCTTCGAACGCGAGATCCCGGAGATATCGGTCAGCCCCGGGGACACGACGTTGACGGTGATGCCGTGGGGCCCCATCTCCATGGCCATGACCCGCGCCAGTTGAATTTCGCCCGCCTTCGACGCGGCGTGAGGACCGCCGGTGACGCGGGCGTTGTTTCCCGACGTCGACCCGATCAAGATAATGCGCCCGCCCTGCCCCTGCGCGATCAGCCGGCGGCCGACCGCCCGGCTCAACACAAAGGCGCCCCGCAGCTGGACATCGACCTGCAGATCCCACTCGTCGTCGGTCAGGTCCACGATCTTCTTGTGCACACCCACCCCGGCGCCGTGCACGAGAATATCGACGCGCCCGCAGCCTTCCACGACGCGGTCCACCATGGCGTTCACCTGCGCGCTGTCGCGGACATCGGTGCGGATGAAGCGGACGTCGCAGCCGAGTTCGGCCAGCTCCCGGACACGCGCCTCCGCCCGTTCCTCGTCGACGTCGGCGATCACGCCGCGGGCGCCCTCCCCGGCAATCCGCCGCACGATCACGCCGCCGATCCCCTGCGCCGCGCCCGACACGATCACGACCTTGCCCGCAAACTCGCCGGTCATCGCCGTCCCCCTCGTCAGCTGATGGCGTCGCGCTGAAGCGGCGCCGATCCCGCCGCAGGGTCTTGTGGCACCGATCCAGAAATTCTCCACTGAAGACTGCCGGTGATCTATTAGACCGCCCTCGTTGATGAACCTGCCGGGCCGCACGTTGGACCCCCGGTTCCCGATCACTCGAGCGAAGGACGTCGTTGCCGTCCGTGAGTCCTGGGCGACTCGCGTTCCAGGAGCACAACGCCCGCCGGCGGCCCGACCAGTTGCTCCACCATGTCAAGGAGGGACCAGACAATGATGCCGCCGCACAAACGGGTGGCCCTCGTCACCGGCGCGGCGCGCGGCCTTGGCTGGGGAATCGCGCGGGCGTTTGGCCGCGCCGGAACGCGGGTGTGCGTGACCGATATCGACGACAACGAACTGGCGCGCTGCGGCCGGGACCTGGCCGCGGACGGCGCCGAGTTTCAGCCCTACGTCTTCGACGTCGCCGACCTCGCGGAGTGGAGGCGGGTGGTGAAGGACGTCGTCGATCGCTGGGGCCGATTGGACGTCGTGGTGCACAACGCGATCTACATGCCGCTCGTCACCTTCGAGGCAACCACGCCGGCGGAATGGTGGCGCCAGATCAACGTCGGTCTCGGCGGGCTGTTCAACTGCGCGCATGTGGCGTGGAATCAGATGAAGGCGCAGGGCGGGGGCCACATTATCGGCATCGCCAGCGGCTCGAGCATTCGCGGTTATCGGGAAGAGATCGCGTACTGCGCGATCAAGCACGGCGCCGAGGGATTCGTCAAGGCGCTGTCGCTCGAAGCCCGCGCCTGCAATATCGCCGTGAACGCGATCGGCCCCGGTGCCCGCATCAAGCCGACGCGCATGACCTGGGCGGAGTACGACCGGGCGCCGGCGGAGGTCCGAGCCGGCTGGGCCGACCCGGTCGAACTCGGCAAGGCCTACGTGTGGCTCGCCGCCCAGCCGCCCGGCCGGTTCAATGGATATCGCTTCGACGCCGCCCCGCTGGTCCGGACGCTCGCCCGCGAGGGAGCCGACTTTGAATTCGCGCCGGAGAAGGTCACGCTGTATCCGGACGATTTTCGAGCGCGCCAGCACTGGTACGAGGAGCAGGCCGACCAATGACGGATACCCGAGGAGCCGCCGACATGGATACCATCTATGACGCGTTGCGCTGGCACGAAGTCCAAATCACCGGGCACGCCGCCGCACGGCACATCCCCCTCACGTACGGCGAAGCGGGGACGGCCGGTCCCCGCGCGACCCTCATCGCGGGAACGCATGGGGACGAAGGGCCCTGGTCCGCGCTGGCGATCAAGATGTTGTGCCGGAATCCGCGGGCGAAGCTCACCGGACGCCTGCGCGTCATCTTCACCGCCAACGCGCTCGCGGCCGAGGTCGAACGGCGCAATTCCTGGATCGATTCCCCCAACTCGCTCGACCTCGACGCCTTGTTTCCGGGCAACCCGGAAGGATCGCACTCCGACCGCCTCGCGGCCGTCATCGCCCCGCTGGTCGCGGACAGCGACGTGGTGATCGATCTGCACGGCGGGGGCACGTGGTGTGTCAACGCGTTCGTCAAACGATTTGAGGGCTCCGAGCAGCTTGCCGCCGACCTCGGGGGGCCGTTCATCAGCAACGCCCCGAACAAGAAAGGCGGGCTGACCACCTACGCGCGCTCGTTCGGCGTCAAAGTCGCCAACGTGGAGGTCGGCGGGCGTTCGAGCAAAGAAATGTATTGGGCCGAGCGCAACGTCAAAGGTCTCGAGCGCGCGCTCTGCAACCTCGGCGTCCTGGCGCTGGATGCCCCGCCTGCCCCCGCTGAGAAAGCCGTGGATGTGGGCCCGACGAAAGCGCTGCGCGCCAAGACGGGCGGGATTTTCGTGCCGGCATTGCGCGAAGAGGCCGTGGGCACGATCGTCCCGATCGGAACCGAGCTGGGCAGGATTCTCGACCTGCACACCCTTGCCGAGCTGCAGGTGTTCACCGCGCCGTACGAACAGACGGCGATGATGCTGCTGCGTCCGCAAATCTGCACCGTTGAGGGATCCGCGTTGATCTACGTCGCCGCAGAACCGGTCTAGAGGACTCCCTCACTGCCCGTCTGCGGTCGTCAGATCGCCCATCATGTACCCAAAGTCCCCGGGATTGATGCGGCAGGGGACGGGCCGGATGAGGACGGTGATACTGCGTTCGAAGGGCGCCCGGAGTGTTTCCAGCTCCTTGAAGGAATACGGACTGAACGTACGGCCCAAAACGGTCCCTTTGGGAACCTCCGTGTGGAGTGTCGTGACCTCCGGCAGCAACAGGCCGCCGGCACGTGGCCGCAGGGTCGTGAGGGCGTTGAGGACGATCTGCGTCGGGGGCGCGGTGGGCGGTTCGGGGAGCATCCCGATCTGCCGCATCACGTTGATGAGACCGGCCACCCCGCGCCGCACGTAGTCGGACTGGTCGATGCCTCCGCCTCCCAGCTCCACCGTGACCGTCGGGATTCCTCGCCCCACCGTGTAGGACGCCGTGGAGCCTTGGTAGCCGTATCCGGCCGGCGGCCGGAACAGCACCGTCGAGCCGAACGCCCTCGACAAGTTCTCCGCGTTCGCGAGATACACGTAGTCAACCGTGGCGTGCGCGCCGCCTGCGTGCAGATCAACGTAGTAGTCCACCCGGCTGAGGAACTCTGCCACGAGCACCTCCGCGAGTTGGTGCGTCAGAAACCCCTCGCCGTCTCCGGGAAACACACGGTTCAGATTCTGCATGTCGAGCGGCGTGTGCCGTGTGATGGCTTCGTAGGCGAGCGGATTGGCGACAGGCACAACCAGGAGCCGGCCTTTGAGCCGCGCCGGTTCCACTTGTTGCAGGAAACGGTAGAGGATCTCGGTCGAAACCTGCTCGTCGCCGTGCAGACATGCGGAGAGACCGAGCGTCGGCCCCTCGCCCGCCTGTCCTCGGAGCTCATGGATCACGACCTGCAGTTCGGCCCCGCTTGCCAGGGTGGCCACCGGAACCACCTTCGGTTGGGTGATCAACGCCACTGTCTTCCTCCCTAGTCTCGGCGTGGGAACCCCGGCGACCGGTCGTTCCTACATTTGCCGTCCCCCTTTGATTCCAAACGTCTCGTACAGGACGTCGCCGAAAAAACTGAAGACAAGGACGGTCACAAACATCGCCAAACCGGGAAACGTCACCGTCCACCAGTAGGAGAAGAAGTACGGACGTGACGTGGCAATCATGCTTCCCCACTCCGCCGTCGGCGGCTGGCTGCCCAATCCCAGAAAACTCAGGCTCGCGGTCAGCAGGATGGCGTAGCCGACGTCCACCGTCATCCGGGACACGATGATGCCCCAGCACTGCGGCAGCACGTGCCGAAAGAGGATTTTCGCATCGGAGACGCCAACCGCGTGCGCCGCCTCGATATAGAGCATCGCTTTCACGGTCAGCACGCGGCTGCGAATCAACCTCGCGTACGTGGGCCACCAGACGATCGCGACCGCGATCACGGCGTTGCGCAGGCTCGGGCCGAGAGCGGCGGTAATCGCGATCGCGAGCACCAGGCCTGGGAACGCCAGGAACAGATCGGCGAGGCGCATCAGGATGTCGTCGATGACCCCGCCCCGGTACCCGGCGACCGACCCGATCAAGATCCCGAGCACCATGGAGATCAGCAGGACCATACCGGCGGCGGCGAGCGAGACCCGAGTGCCCCAGATCGTCCGGCTGAGGATGTCTCGGCCGGTCTCATCGGTTCCAAACCACACACCCGCCGACGGCGGCTTGAACGCCTGCGCGAGGTTCAGGGTATTGGGATCCGCCGGGGCCAGCACGGGTGCGAAAATACCGGTGGCGACGATGACCGCCGCGGCGATCCCCAGCGCCGCGGCCGGGACGTGCCTTGCCCGCAAGCGCCTCGCGGCGCCGAGGCCGGCGCGGGGAACCGCGCGGCTACGCGCCGTGACCGCCATCGGACGGCTTCACGTGTGCATCACTGATATTTGATTCGCGGGTCCAGCCATAGGTAGAGCGCGTCCACGAGCACGCTCATGACGAGAAACGCTACGGCCAGCACGACAGTGACGCTCATGATGGCGGGGAAGTCCAGGGTCTTGATCGATCCGACGGCGTAGCGCCCGATCCCCGGCCACCCGAAGACGACCTCCACGATCACCGTGCCGCCGAGCAGAGCACTGAACTGCATCCCGAGCGTGGTGATGATGGGAATGAGCGCGTTTTTTAGCCCGTGCCGATAGACCACCAAGAAGCCGGACAACCCCTTGCTGTGCGCCGTGCGGATGTAATCTTCTCCGAGCACCTCCAACATGATCGTCCGGGTGAGCTTCACCCCGACCCCTAACCGGGAGGCGACGGTGGCGACAACGGGCAGCGCAAGGTGGCCGGCCGCGGACCACACCGCCGGCCAGTTCGCGGTCATGACGCCGTCCACCAGATACAGGCCGGTCATCCGGACCGGAGGCGACACCAACGGATCGAGCCGGCCCGTCGCCGGCAGCCAGCCGAGCTGGCGGTAGAACGCAAATTGGAGCAGCATGCCGAGCCAGAACGACGGCAGTGCGACTCCCGCGACGCTGAGCGCTCGAATCACGTAATCGCCGGGTCGCCCCGGGTTGACCGCGGCGATGATGCCGAAGGCGATCGAACAGGCTGTATAGACGATCATGACGACGACCGCCAGTTCGGCGGTCGCGGGAAGGTACACGTCCAGATCTTCGTGCACTGGCCGCTGGGTCTGAATGGAGCGGCCAAAGTTGAAGGACGCCAGGTCGCGCAGGTACGAAACGTACTGGGCGGCGAGCGGCCGGTCCAGCCCCATCGACTTTCTGAGCGTCTCAACGGCCTCGGCGCTCGCCTCGGGGCCCGCGGCGGCCCGGGCGGGATCGCCGGGAATCAGCCGTGTCAGACAAAACGTCATCGCGGTAATGCCGAGCAGCACAATCACCGCCCAGGCACCGCGTGCAATCAGAAACCGCCACGACATTCGCTGCCTCGCGCGGAGGCGACGCCGTCCGCGTCATCCGGCCCAGGATGGCGGCCGGCGACCGGTCAGCTCAACCACACAGGGTAGAACTGAAAGACCCCGCTGTAATCGAAGGGATGATACAGATAGTTCATGACGCGCTCCCGGACCGGCTCGACGATCGGCGTCGCGAAGGCCAAAAAGACCACGGGCTGATCGTCGATCACGAGGCTCTCCGCCTGGCGCCACAGTGCGATCCGCTTGTTGGGATCGCGCTCCCGTTCCGCCGCATCGAGACGGCGATCCACCTCGGGGTTCTGGTACCAGGCAAAGTTATAAGGTTTCCCCGCGCTGTCGCTGCCGAAGATTTGGCGAATGTAGCTGCCCGCGTCGGCGGTCAGCGGGGACTGCGTCAGGTGGGGCCCGGAGAGCGGGGCCGTCTCGAGCTTGGCGATCTGCGCGTAAAACACGCCGGGCGGCGGCGAGTAGAGAAGGCTCGCGTTGACGCCGATCTCCTTGAGGGATTGCTGAAAAATGAGCCCCATCTTGCGCCCCTGCTCTTCTTCTTGGTTCACGTCGAGTGCGGTTTCCAGGCCCCGCGCGTAACCGGCCTCGGCCAGCAGCTTCCGCGCCGCGGCTACATCCCGTCCGACTTTCGGCCGTGCCCGATCGTACCCGACAAACCCGGGCGCAAGGAACCCGTTCGGCACCTGCTCGTTGCCGTAGTAGACGTCCCGCAGCGCGTCGTAGTTGAACGCGAGTGCGAACGCCTTCCTGACCCGTTTGTCGCGGAGCGGCGAGTTCGGTTTTTGCACATTCATCGGGTAGAAGAACGTCCGGTAGGTCGGACTCTTCACCAGTTTGACCCCTGGAAGCTTGGCCAGGTTCTCGGGCGGCTCGTCCGGACCGATCGAGTACAGGTTCATCATGTCGACTTCGCCGCGGGCGAGCATGAGCTTCTGCGTGCCGGCGTCGGGCACGATGCGAATCAGCACGCCGTCGACATGCTGGGCGGGCCAACCCTTCCAGTACGGGGAGTGCCGCCGCAGGGCGATGAACTGGTTCTTCTCAGCCTGCGACACGGCGAACGGTCCCGTGCCGTTGATGTTCGCCGCGAACCACGCCCGGCCGTCGTCGGCGTCCGCGGCGTGCGCCTTGCCGTGCACGAATATCTTGGACAGGCCGTAGATGAAGGTCGCCGACGGCTGGAGCAGTGTCACCCGCACGGTCATCGGATCGACGATGTCGATTTCCTTCATCTGGCGGAGGAAAATCGCCGGGCCCTGCGCGATCTTCTTGACCCGGTCGAACGAGCGCTTGACGGCTTCCGCGTCCAGGGTGGACCCATCGTGGAATTTCACGTTTGAACGAAGCTTGAACGTGTAGACGGTGAGGTCCGGCGAGATCGTCCATGAGGTGGCGAGGGCAGGCATGAGGTTCGCCGTCCCACGCTGGTACTCGACCAACCCCTCGTACGTGTTGACAAAGATGCGGTAATGAGGGCCGGCGACGCCGATCGCTGGATCAAACGTCTCCGCGTAGAACTGCAGCGCGACGTTCAAGATATTGCCGCGGCCCTGGGCTGATGTCGGCCGAGTCGGCACCGCCGCCGTTGCGATTCCGACAGCGGCGGCCGCAGCACCGGACTTAAGGAGAGTCCGCCGCGTTAGCCTCGATTTGTGCGGCAGCGATTCGGATTTTCTCACAGCGGACTTTCTGCAGCCGTTATCATGACGTGCTCCCCCGCGCCCATTGACCTCCACGGAGACCGCGGTCCCGCCGTCAGTAGTTCGGGCGACGTGGAGCAACCCCTCCTCGGGCCGCGGTGGATGCGATGGCAGGAAGGTTCACGCCTGCAATCCTCGTTCTTGCGCTTCTGCTTTTTTGTCTTCGAAGGCTCTCGTTCAGGGTCACCGCTGCACGAATCAGCGTCCTGAAAGCCTTCTCGTCAATCTCGTCTCCCTCATGGATGACAATGGCGCGCAAGAGATTGCCTTCGAGGCCGGCGTTGAAGAGGCCGTTCGGGTCCTTGAGAGAAGCTCCCTTGGCGAAGGTCAGCCTCACGTGGTTCTTGTAGGTCTCGCCGGTGCAAATGATCCCGTCGTGAGACCAGACCGGAACTCCAGCGGGGTTCGACGGCTTCTTCCATTTCCGCTCCTCGACCGCTTCGGGGTCGGCTTGCTTGATGAGCGCGCGAAACCGCGACAGCGTCTTTCCACGCCAGTCGCCTTGGTGCGAGGTGCGCTCCTTTTTCTTCACCGTCATCAAACTCTTCATGCACCGGTCCTCTGGGTGCCTTTTCCCTCTGTCTTTATCAGTTCTTCCCTTCATCGTCTATCTCGTGGAGGGCTTTCATTTTCCTTGATTCGCGGGTCCTAACGCGGGCGGCATTCTTAGATGCTCCAAAACCATGACCTGCCCCCTGTAAAGTGGTCCATCCGAAATGAGACGCGCCTCCGTGGTTGAGCTGCTCCCCAACCTTGGTCCAGTCCTGACCTGCTCTGCGGCGCCTGCTGAAGTCGCCGTCACTGCGTCGCGGCCGCCAGCCATCGAGCTGCGAACACCTCCGGCGGGGATCGTCTAAGCTGGAGTGCGGTCTCGTTTTGTTGTACTCCTCGCGCCACCCCGCAATGACGTCCCGAGCCTCAGCCACGCTGCCGAACCAGTGTTGGTTGAGGCACTCATCCCGCAGCCGTCCGTTGAAACTCTCGATGTAAGTGTTCTGTACCGGTCGCCCCGGGGCGATGAAGTCGAGCTGGATGCCCTCCCGGTGGGCCCAGGCATCGAAGTGGCGAGACGTAAACTCCGTGCCGTTGTCTAGCGTCAACACCGCCGGCTTCCGTCGTTGCGCGATGGCCCCGTTGAGGGCCGCGGTCACGGCGTCTGCTGGCAGATGGGCGGCGACCTCGACCCACACGCACTCCCGGCTGAAGTGATCGAGCACGGTCAGGATCCGGATGCGCTGCCCCGTGGCCAGTTGATCCGCCATGAAGTCGATGCTCCACTGCTGATTCACCCGCCCGGGCGCCGGTGGGAGGACCCGGAGCCGTGCGGCCAGCTTTTTGCGGTGTTTGGTGCGGACGGCGAGGCCTTCTTCCCGGTACACACGGAGCACCCGCTTGTGATTGACGGTCCAGCCTTCACGCCGCAAGAGCACCCAGAGCCGCCGGTAGCCATAGCGCGGCCGGCTCATCGCCAAGTCGCGGAGCCGCAGCCGCAGGGCGGTGGCCGGGTCCCGTCGCGGGCGATACCGCTGGGTACTCCGCGGCCAGCCGAAGGCCCGACATGCGCGCCGCTCACTCACCCGGTACCACTCGGTGGCTCGGTGGATCACGTCGCGCCGCACGGCGGGCCTCAAAGTTTTTTTCGGAGCACGTCTTGCAGCATTTGCTTATCGAGTGAGAGCTCGGCGACCATTTGCTTGAGCTTGCGGTTTTCGTCCTCGAGCTGCTTCAGCCGCGCCACTTCGCTCACGGACAGCCCGCCGTACTTCGTGCGCCAGGCATAGATCGTCTTCAGGCTCACGCCGTACTTGCGGGCGACCTCCCCCACCGGGGACCCCGGCTTCCGCTTGCTTGACCGCATAGACGATCTCGGTCTCCGTGAACCGCGATTTGCGCATCCCAGGCCCTCCCCAAAGGGTAAATTTTGAACCTGGGACTGGACCACCTTTTGGGGAGGACGTCAACGTCAGGACGTGGGTCCGGACAGGAGACCACACTGTTGCGTTAACGTTGCTCTTCATCCGGCACAATGCGGCGGGCGATTTCATCGGCACGAGGAAAACCCGGGCGACAGTAACGCTGAACGCGAAATTCGATGGGTTCACCGGTTCGGGAAAGAGTGAGCAATTCGACGCTCAGGGGATGTCGGTTCAATCGTACAACTTTACGGCGCGGGGAACGCGCATCCGCGTCGAATCCCCGTGATGAGTGTCAGGCGGGACGGGCAGTAGCGATAAGAAGGGCGAGAACGAGTCAGAACCTCTGACCCGCTCCCGCCCAATCTTCAAGGAGAACGAAGGGGCGAAGGGCCCCTGGGCTTGATGTTTTGGTTCAGGCAAAAGAAATTAGTGGGATCGTAGGCGGTTTTCAGCGCGACCAGTCGCGCGTACCGATCCTCGCCGTACGCGGCTCTGACACGGTCCTCCCCTTCGTCGCCGAGGAAGTTCACGTACACGCCGCCGGTGGACAGCGGCCGCAGCGCTTCCGAGAATCGGCGCGTCCACGCGACTTCGGCCTCGAACCCGACGGCGCTCTCGCACACCGCGTTGATGTTAACGCTGTACTGTGCCGTGCGCCCACCATACGCGGTGGCGTTCTCCGCGGTCCGAGCGATGGCGCCGCCTAACTGGAACAGGATCGTGTACGAACGGCGGGACTGGGCCGCCCACCCGTGGCCGAGCATTACGTCAATCGTGTCGTCACTGAGGCCCGGCAAGTCGTGGGATTTCCAGTAGTAGTGGAGCCCGTGTGGAACGGTCGCATCGAACATCGCCTGGTGCGCGGTGTATTGCATCGGCCGGATCGCATCGACGGCCGGGGGCCCAAACGCACGTAGCGGGGCGAGCACCCGTTCACCGTCCCCGATCGGCCCGGCGTAGCACGCGGCGATGCTGAGAACCGGCGCGCCATGAAGGCGTTCGGGGATAAACGGCAGCGCTGGTGCATGCCTCAGTGCAACGATCGTCGTGAGTTCGTCCGGCGCCCCGGCGGCAAAGTCGCGATAGAAGCGCAATGCGTCGCGCGTCTGCTCGTCGGTGTACAGCACGACGCCGGCGAGGACGGTGGGGCCCACCGGGTGGAGCCGGAATTCGAACGACGTGACAATGCCGAAGTTTCCACCCCCGCCCCGGACGCCCCAGAAGAGGTCCGAATGCTCTTCGTCGCTCGCTGTGACCAGCCGCCCGTCCGCCGTCGCCACGTCCGCAGACAGAAGATTGTCGCAGGTCAGTCCGTGCTTGCGCATAAGCCACCCGATGCCGCCGCCCAGCGTGAGCCCGGCCACCCCCGTGTGCGTAACGATGCCCCCGGGTGCTGCGAGACCAAATGCCTGCGTCTCGTGGTCGAATTCCCCCCAAAGCAGCCCCGGCTCGGCCCTCGCCGTCCGTCGTACGGGATCGACGTGCATGCCCTTCATCGGCGAGAGGTCGATCACAAGACCACCGTTACACGTGGCCGTCCCGGCAACGTTGTGGCCGCCGCCCCGCACCGCTGTAAGCACGCCACGCTCCCGGGCCGCCCGCACAGCGCTGAGGACGTCGGGTGCGCCGGTGCAACGGGCGATCAGGGCCGGACGCTTGTCAATGGCGCCGTTCCAAATCCGGCGCGCCGCATCATAACCCTCATCGCCAGGCCGGAGCACCGCTCCGCGAAAACCGGGTCCAAGTTCCCGGACAGGATTCGCGCGCGCCTCTTTCGGCGGCGCCCCCCGTGCTGCGGCCTCGGTCATGCCCCCGCGCCCCTCGCCGCCGCCTCTCGCACAGCCGGCGCGAATGGGCTCCACTGCAGCCACCGGGGGAGGACGCGGGTCAGGGCCGGCGGTCCGTCGACTTCGATCAAGCCCTCCCGCGTCGCGGCAATCCAGGTCGTTCGGCCCAGCCAGACCTTATACAACGCGGCGAGATCGGCGCCGACGTACAGGTCGCTGTCAAAACCGGGATCCGTGAGGCACAAGGAGACCTCGGGCTTCTCGATCACCAGCCAATGGGGGCGAGGACGTTTCATCCCGCGGAAGTCGAACCGGATCACCACACGCCGAAGCGGCACCAGCGCGAGGTCGATACGCCGGCGCATCCGCCAGAGGAGGAGCGCCGGATCAAGTTCGTCCGGCCTGGGATCTCCGAATGCCCACTTGGCGCCCCACTCCCCCAGGCTCTGGATGACCGCCCTGAGCTCCTTACCGGCGCCGGTCAGATAGTATCCGGCGCTCGCGCCATCGGATGGGGTCCGACGTTCGACGATGCCGGCGTGCTCGAGCCGCCGCAGCCGTTCCGCCAAGAGCGGCCGCGAGATGCCGGGGAGGCCGCGGTCGAGATCGTTGAACCGATGAATCCCGGCCAGCAGTTCCCGAATGATCAGCGGCGTCCAGCGATCCGCGATGATTTCGATCGCCCGCGCAACCGGACAATATTGGCCGTAAGGCTCCATGACCCGATTCTTCCACAACGCCCGACCGCTGACCAGTTCTGTTTTTACACTGGCACGCCGAGCGAGGAGAACCTACGATGCGGGCGTGGCGGGCCGCCTTTGACGGGCCGCCGACGCTCACACCGCGCTCGACCATGCCAGCGGAGTGATCCTCAGAGGAGGCAGACCGATGGAAATCAACAGACGGACATTTCTGACGCGGGCCGGCGCCGGATCGGCGGCCCTGGCGGCGCTGCCGTTGCTGCTTCAGGCCGACGAGCAGCGTGCGCGCGCAGAAGACATAGGCTTTAGACCTGCGGCGCTGCTCAAGAGCTCCACCACCGACACGGGGCAGCCGCTTGAGTTTCCCGCCGGTCCGAACGAAATCACGGCATTCGTCGTCGAACTCGCGCCGGGCGGAAAGCACGACCGTCACCTTCATCCGGTCCCGATATTTGCCTACGTGCTCGAGGGCACGCTCACCCTCGCCGTCGAGGGGCATGGCGAGAAGACCTATCCGGCCGGGACGGCCCACCTGGAACCGGTCAACACCTGGCACATGGACCTCAACCGGGGACAGACACGCGTCAAATGGGTCGCGGTGTTCATGGGACAGAAGGGAAAGCCGTTCGTGATCTCGGGGCCCAAGCTCGGCTGAGAACGCATATAGAGCATCGGTCCATGAGAACAAGGGAGGCCGTTTCTCAGCCTCCCTTGTGTCTTGCTGCCGTCCAAGTTGCCAGTCTCCTGACTTCTTATTCCAACTCGAACCCCTCCCACTTCCACCCCGCGATGCCCCCCAGCATCTTCTTCACTTTTCGATTGAGGCGCGCGAGGCGCACGGCCGCTTTATCCGCTCCGTTGCACTGGGGGCCGTCGCAGTAGACCACGAAGGCGACGCCGGCAGGGAATGCGGCGAGGTTGCGCTCGACGATTCGGCCGTGAGGCAGGTTGATGGCTCCGGGGACGTGGCCGGCGGCATAAGCTTCCGGGCTGCGGACATCCAGGAGGACGTAATCGGGCTTGCCGGATTTCAGGTCCTCGTGGACATCCCAGCAGTCGGTTTCGAATTCGAGCAGTTTTTCGAAGTGTTCGAGGGTTGTCATGGGATTACTTTCGCACGCCTGGGCGGCCGGGTCGAGAGGCAGAAATGCCAATATGTGTTAAAATCCTGCCATGGCGCTCCGCGATCCGCGCAAGCTTGCCGCCATGGCGTATGACGGCATGGGCACATTCGAGCTGGGAATCGTTTCGGAGGTGTTCGGGCTGTCCCGGCCGGAGCTGAACGTCCCCTGGTACGAGTTCCGCGTGTTCTCCCTGGACCGCACGCCACTGCGGGGCACCGGCGGGATTCGCGTCCAGGCGCCGCATGGGATGGGTGTGCTGCGAAGCGCTGGGACCATCATCGTCCCCGGCTGGCACGTGGACGAAGCTCCGCCCGAGGCGCTACTCCGCAGACTGCGGGTGGCGCACGCGGCGGGGGCGCGGCTGGTTTCGATCTGCTCCGGCGTCTTCGTGCTCGCGGCCGCGGGGCTGCTCGATGGCAAGCGGGCCACCACGCATTGGCGGTATGCGGACCGGCTGGCCGCGCGTTATCCACGCATTCAGGTGGATGTGGACCGCCTATATGTGGATGAGGGCAGCATTCTCACTTCGGCGGGCAGTGCGGCGGGGATCGACCTGTGTCTGCACATTGTGCGGCGGGACTATGGGGCGGAAGTTGCGAACTCGGTGGCGCGGCGCCTGGTGATGCCGCCGCATCGGGATGGTGGGCAGGCTCAATTCGTGGCCGAGCCGCTGCGGGACCGGCGCGAGGAGGGCCTGGCGCCGGTGCTGGCATGGGCGCAGGCGAATCTGGCGCGGGCGCTGCGGGTGGACGATCTGGCGCGGCGGGCCGCGATGTCGCCGCGGACCTTCGCGCGCCAGTTCGTGCGGCAGAATGGCACGACGCCGCACCAGTGGCTGATGCATCAGCGCGTGCTGGCGGCGCAGCGCCGCCTGGAGAAGACGGCGGAGAGTATCGACCAGGTCGCGGCGGCAGTGGGCCTGGAATCGGCGGCCACGCTGCGGGTTCACTTCGCGCGCGCCTTGGGGATTTCGCCGGCAGCGTACCGGCGGCGCTTTTCCACGGCAACGACTGGGCGGATTGAGGCTGAGAAGAGGTTCATTCGACCGCCGAGCCGCGGAGGACTAAGGCTTGGCGGGCCCGGAGGGAATTGAACCCCCGACCTGAGGCTTAGGAGTCCCCTGCTCTATCCACTGAGCTACGGGCCCGCTGGATTTCCATCATACACCATCCGCGGCCTTATCCCGCAGAGGAAGTCACAGAGGAACTTCAGCCCACATGGTCCCGGTCGCGTCGGTGTAAAGCGAGTCGAGCTTGATCGCGCGGAACTCGGGATCCCGGCTCAGCGTATCGAAGTGCGCGAACGACTCGATATCGTAGATGAAGAGACGGTTCGGGGTGCCGGAGATCGTCGACGCGTAGTAGCGAAAGTTCTTCCCGCCGTGCCGCTCGACCACGCTGCGCAGCTTGCGAAGCTCCTCCTTGGCCTGCTCTTTCTTGTCCGGGTGAATGTGAAAGCTCAGATGAACGATCACCCCACACCTCCGCTGGACGCCGTCCTTTGATTACGTGGTTGCGGAGGTTCGGCGCGGGCGGCCGCCGCTCCCCCGGCGGCCTCAGTCGTCGCCGGCGGACTCGGCGTGCGCGGGCTCTTCTTCCTCTTCGTCCTCGACCTGCGGCAGCCCGCGGCGATCGCCGTTCCCGCGGAGGGCGGGCCTGGGAATCGCCTCGATCCGGTTCGAACGGCCGGACGGCTGCCCGGCCTCGCGGCGCACGCGCACCGCCTTCGGCCGTCCGTCTCTGCCGGGCCCGATCTCGAACGACACCACATCGCCCGGATCGAGCGAGCGCAGTCCGGTCCCCTCGATATCGCTGTAGTGCACGAAGTAGTTGCGGTTCATCGCGTCACATTCGATGAATCCCCAGCCGTGTTCGAAGCGCGAGACCACGCCCGCATACCGGGCGCCGTTCTCGGCCGGCACCGCCTCGGCGGGCGCGCCGGCGTGTTGTTCGAGTTCGCGGACTCCGAGATGCGCGCAGAGCGCGCGCAGCATCCCTTCGATTCGGTCAAGCTGTCCCGCCATGATGCAAACCCCTCCACCACTAATAAACTGCGGACTCCGGCGCGCGGAGCGTCACGATGAAACGCAACACCGCTGTGGGGACCGGCGCGATCGGCGAGGACTCGCTGAACTTCGCGGGAACTCGCGTGAACTCGCGGTGCGGACGCGTTCCCCGTCAATGAAACTTTGCCCACCACCGGTAATCCACTAACACGTTCGCCGCCCTTTAGTCTACTAGCCTGCGCGGGAACGTCAAGGACATGTACTGGTCCAGTAGATCCGAAAGACTTTGCCTCCTCATGAGCGTGTGGCAGGCTGCGCCGCCTTCCAGCGGCGGATGTACTCGTTCGGAGTCAGGTAGCCGAGCGCCTGGTGCGGCCGGACGTTGTTATAGGTCTC
>DATGFS010000025.1 GCA_035308905.1 bacterium
CGGTTACCTCACTCCGAACGAGTACCTCGCTCAATGGCAGGCGGCTCAGCGATGAATTTGGAGGCTGGTGTAGTCGGATCTACTGGACCAGTACAACCGGTTGACGGTCTGACGCGGCGATGCTAGGATGACCGGGGACAATTGCATATCGCCGTAGACAGCGGGTGCCGCCCCTGCGCCTAAAGGTCCCGTGACCGCCCGCCGAGGCTCCTGAGGGAGACTCCACGTGTCTACGGGGTCTCTTTTGTTTCACCCGCATTTCTGGAGGCATCGATGGCGGAGCCGAGATCAGACAAAGTCGCCGAAGTCGAGGCGCTCGAAGAGCGTCTGCGGAACTCGTCGATTGTGATCCTCACGGACTACCGCGGGCTCACGGTCGGCGAGATCGGGACGCTGCGCGGCAAACTCCGGGGCGCGTCCCTCGAATACCGCGTCGCCAAGAACACCCTGCTGAGCCGGGCGGCCGAAAAAGTCGGCGTCGTCGGGCTCGAGCCGCACCTCACCGGACCGACCGCGGTCGTGTTCGGCAACGACGATCCCGGCGTGCCGGCGAGGGTGCTTCAGGATTTTATCCGCCAGTTCCGCAAGCTTGAAATCAAGGGCGGGGTGGTCGAGGGGCACGCGCTCGACGCGGCCGGGGTCCAGGCGCTCGCGACGCTGCCCGGTAGGCCGGAGCTGCTCGCCCGTGTGGTGGGCGCGGTCCAGGGCCCGCTGTTCTCGCTGGTGATGGTACTGACCGCGGCGCCGCGCGGCCTGGTCACGGCCCTCGACGCCGTCCGGAAGCGCCGCGAGACGGAGGAAGGTGCGTCCGGGAAGCAGGCGGCGCCCGCGGCAGAGCCGGCGCCCGCGGCAGAGCCGGCACCCGCGGTAGAACCGGCACCCGCGGTAGAACCGGCACCTTCCGCGGACGCGGCGCCCGTGGCCGGCGCGGCACCGGCCCCCGAGGCGGCGCCCGCCCCGGCGGCGCAATCCGCGCCCGCGTCCGAAGGGGCGCGGGCCGAACCGGCCGCCGTCCCCGCCGCCGACGCGCCGGCGGAGTCCAAACCCACAGCGTAAGGATGCATCGAACCGCGCCAGGACGTAGGCAGACAACCAGGCACAAGGTTCCCAGGAGGGGATGAGCATGGCGGAGCGAGCGACAGTTGAAAAGATCGTTGACGAGATCGGGGACCTGTCGGCCCTGGATCTATCGAAGCTCGTGAAGGCCCTGGAGGAGAAGTTTGGCGTCAGCGCGGCGGCGCCGATGATGGCGATGGCCCCGGCGGGCGGCGCGGCCGCGGGCGCGCCGGCGGCGACGGAGGAACAGACGGAGTTCGACGCCATGCTCACCGCGATCGGCGATAAGAAGATCCAGGTGATCAAGGTCGTCCGCGAACTGACCGGTCTCGGCCTCAAGGAGGCCAAGGACCTGGTCGACGGCGCGCCCAAGCCGGTGAAGGAGAAAGTCTCGAAGCAAGAAGCCGAGACGATCAAGACCAAGCTGTCCGAAGTGGGCGCCACAGTCGAGATCAAGTAACGCCGGATCTACTGGCAGGCACTGAGGACGCCCCGGAAGGGGCCGGCGGCGGGCGACTGTCCCTTGACGCCCCTTGCCGCCGTGAGTATAATGAAGTTTACTCCTCAATGCCGCAATCTATTGCTGTTATGCTGAGGGTCCCAGTCAGCCGTCCGGACGCGGGGCGACGTGTGCCCGCGCCCGGCCTCGGCTTTCTGCCACGCACACTACGGAGGCGAACAGCGTGACGAGAAAGACTGCGTCGCCGAAGGCCAGAACGAGAACCGCCACAACCCCGTCTGGCGCGGGGCGAACGGCGCGCCGGGGCGCCAAGGCGAAACCGGGCGCGATGCGCCTGACCGTCAAGGACAGCCTGCGCGGCCAGCTCCAGCGGCCGGGGGCGGGGCGCGCCGTGCGCGGCCGCCCGCGCCTGACCCGGACGATCGTCCTCCCGACCAACGTGGAGCGCGCGCCGGTCGCGGTGCTGCAGGCGCCGCCGCCGACGCCGCCGTCGCACTCCTCCACCCGGACCGTTCGCGGGCTCGGCGAGGTGCGCTCCTCGCGCCGGGGGAAGCGGAGCCGCGTCAGCTTCGCCAAGATTCACGACGTGCTGGACATCCCGAACCTGGTGGAGATCCAGCGAGAGTCGTTCAAGTGGTTCCTGCGGGACGGCATCCGCGAGGTCTTCAGCGAGATTTCGCCGATCAAGGACTTCACCGGCAACCTGGAACTGCACTTCGCCGTCGGCCGGAAGCGCCGCGGCGGGGCCCAGGAGTCGGAGAACGGCGACCTGACGCTCGACTTCGACGGGTATCGGTTCGAGCAGCTCAAGTACTCGGTCGAGGACTGCCGCGAGCGGGACTACAACTACAGCGCGGCGCTCAAGGTCCAGGTACGCCTCGTCATCAAAGAGACCGGCGAGGTCAAAGAGCAGGAAGTCTTCATGGGCGACTTCCCGCTGATGACCGAGCAGGGTACCTTTGTCATCAACGGCGCGGAGCGCGTCGTGGTCAGCCAGCTCGTCCGCTCGCCCGGCGTGTACTACAGCATGTCGCCGGACGCGAACGGCCACCTGCTGCCGACCGCGACCGTGATCCCGCACCGCGGGGCCTGGCTCGAGTTCGAGATCGACGCCAACGGCATCGTCTACGTGCGCATCGACCGGACGCGGAAGCTGCCGGTCACGGTTCTGCTGCGCGCGCTCAAGTACGGCGACGACGAGGCCATCCTCAAACTGTACGACAACGACGCGGCCATCAAGGCGACGCTCGCCAAGGACGAGACGAAGACCGCGGACGACGCGCTGCTCGGCATCTACCGGCGGCTGCGCCCCGGCGACCCGCCGACGATCGAGAGCGCTCGGACGCTGCTCAACACGCTCTTCTTCGACCCGCGCCGCTACGACGTCGGCCGCGTCGGCCGGTACAAGCTCGACAAGAAGCTCGGCTTCAAGCCCGAGCAGGCCCAGGGGCCCGAGGGGCGCGTGCTGCGCTCCAAGGACATCGTGGAGATCATCCGCTACCTCGTCGCCCTGCGAAACGGGCAGGGCAAGCCGGACGACATCGACCATCTCGGCAACCGCCGCGTCCGGTCGGTCGGCGAGCTGCTGCAGAACCAGTTCCGGATCGGCATGCTGCGGATGGAGCGGGTGATCCGCGAGCGGATGACGATCCAGGAGGCCGCGGCGATCACGCCGCAGGTGCTGATCAACATCCGGCCGGTCGTCGCGTCGATCAAGGAGTTCTTCGGCTCCAGCCAGCTCTCGCAGTTCATGGACCAGACGAACCCGTTGGCCGAGCTCACCCACAAGCGGCGGCTGTCGGCCCTCGGGCCCGGCGGCCTCAGCCGCGAGCGGGCGGGGTTCGAGGTGCGCGACGTGCACACCTCGCACTACGGCCGCATGTGCCCGATCGAGACGCCGGAAGGCCCGAACATCGGCCTGATCTCGTCGCTCGCGACGTTCGCGCGGGTTAACCCGTACGGGTTTATCGAGACGCCGTACCGCAAGGTGCGCGACGCCCGTGTGACGCGGTCGATGGAGTACCTCACCGCGGACGATGAGGAGAAGTACACGATCGCGCAGGCCAACGCCAAGATGAACGCGGACGGCAAGCTGAGCGAGTCCCGCGTGACGGCCCGCCGCGGCAGCGCGATCGTGCTCGTGCCCCCGGACAAGATCGACTACATGGACGTGTCGCCGAAGCAGATCGTCAGCGTGGCGACCGCGCTCATCCCGTTCCTCGAGCACGACGACGCCAACCGCGCGCTGATGGGTTCCAACATGCAGCGCCAGGCGGTCCCGCTGCTGCGGACCGAGGCGCCGCTCGTCGGCACGGGCATGGAGCACCGCTCCGCGGTGGACTCGGGCGCCGTCGTGGTGGCGCGCGAGGCCGGCGAGATCCTGAGCGTCACCGGCGACCAGATCACGGTCAAGCCGGAGCGCGGCAAGGAGCGGACGTACAAGCTCGTCAAGTTCCAGCGCAGCAACCAGGGCACGTGCATCAACCAGCGGCCGATCGTCGAGGCAGGGGAGAAGGTCGCGGTCGGCGACGTGATCGCCGACGGGCCGTGCACCGACCAGGGCGAGATGGCGCTCGGGCACAACGTGCTGGTCGCGTTCATGCCGTGGGAGGGCTACAACTACGAGGACGCCATTCTGATCAGCGAGCGCCTCGTGCAGAAGGACCTCTTCACGAGCATCCATATCGAGGAGTACGAGGTCGAGGCCCGCGACACCAAGCTCGGGCCGGAAGAGATCACTCGCGACATCCCCAACGTCGGCGAGGAAGCGCTGCGGGATCTCGATGAGCGCGGCATCATCCGGATCGGCGCGGAGGTGCGCAGCGGCGACATCCTGGTCGGCAAGGTAACGCCGAAGGGGGAGACCGAGCTGACCGCGGAGGAGCGCCTGCTGCGGGCGATCTTCGGCGAGAAGGCGCGGGAGGTCCGCGACACCTCCCTCAAAGTGCCGCACGGGGAGAAGGGCAAGGTCGTCGCGGTGAAGGTCTTCTCCCGCGAGGCCGGCGACGAGCTGTCGCCCGGCGTCAACCAGCTCGTCCGGGTCTACGTCGCCCAGAAGCGGAAGATCACCGTCGGCGACAAGATGGCCGGCCGGCACGGCAACAAGGGCGTCATCAGTAAGATCCTGCCATCCGAGGACATGCCGTACCTGCCGGACGGGACGCCGATCGACATCGTGCTCAACCCGCTCGGCGTGCCGTCGCGGATGAACGTCGGCCAGGTGCTGGAGACGCACCTCGGCTGGGCCGCGGAGATGCTCGGCTTCTACGCCGAGACGCCGGTGTTCGACGGGCCGCGCGAGGACGAGATCCGCGGGCTGCTCCAGACGGCGTCGGAGACCGAGGCCGGCGCGCGGGTGCACATCGACGAGACCGGCAAGGTGCGCCTCTACGACGGGCGGACGGGCCAACCGTTCGACCAGGAGGTCACGGTCGGCCAGATTTACATGATGAAGCTGCTGCACCTCGTCGAGGACAAGATCCACGCGCGGTCGACGGGCCCGTACTCGCTCATCACCCAGCAGCCCCTCGGCGGCAAGGCGCAGTTCGGCGGGCAGCGGTTCGGCGAGATGGAGGTGTGGGCGCTCGAGGCGTACGGCGCCGCGAATACCCTCCAGGAGCTCCTCACCGTCAAGTCCGACGACGTCGTCGGGCGGGTGAAGACGTACGAGGCGATCGTCAAGGGCGAGAACATCCAGGAGCCCGGCGTGCCGGAGTCCTTCAAGGTGCTCGTCAAGGAGCTGCAGAGCCTCTGCCTCGATGTCAAGGTGCTGAGCGAGGACAAGAAGGAGATCGAGCTCAAGGAAATCGAGGAAGACATCGCCGAGACGGCCCGGGCCCTCGGCATCAACCTCGAGGGCGAGGAAGCCCTCGTCGAGGAGAACTAAGCGATGCAGGACGTCAACAACTTCGACGCGGTCAAGATCGCGCTGGCCTCGCCGGACCAGATCCGTCAGTGGTCCCGCGGCGAGGTCAAGAAGCCGGAGACGATCAACTACCGCACGCTGAAGCCGGAGCGCGACGGGCTGTTCTGCGAGCGGATCTTCGGCCCGACCAAGGACTGGGAGTGCCACTGCGGCAAGTACAAGCGCATCCGGTTCAAGGGGATCGTGTGCGACCGGTGCGGGGTGGAAGTGACCCGCGCGAAGGTGCGGCGCGAGCGGATGGGCCACATCGAGCTCGCCGCGCCGGTGTGCCACATCTGGTATCTCAAGGGCGTGCCGAGCCGCATCGGCCTCTTGCTCGACATGTCCCCGCGGGCGCTCGAGCGCGTGGTCTACTTCGCGGCCTACGTCGTCACCGATCCGGGGACGATCAAGGGGCTCAGCCGCGGCCAGCTGCTGACCGAGGCCGACTTCCGGGAGCTGCGGGACAAGCACGGCACCACCTTCCACGCCGGCATCGGCGCGGAGGCGATCAAGGAGCTGCTGCGCGAGCTGAACCTCGACCAGACGCAGAAGAAGCTGCGCGCGGAGCTCAAGACCGCGGGCGGCCAGAAGCGCATGAAGATCCTGAAGCGGCTCGAGGTCGTGGAGGCGTTCCGCAAGAGCGGCAACACGCCGGACTGGATGATCCTCGACGTCGTGCCGGTGATCCCGCCGGACCTGCGGCCGATGGTCCAGCTCGACGGCGGCCGCTTCGCGACGAGCGACCTGAACGATCTGTACCGCCGCGTGATCAACCGCAACAACCGCCTGAAGCGCCTGCTCGACCTCGGCGCGCCCGAGATCATCGTGCGCAACGAGAAGCGGATGCTGCAGGAGGCGGTGGACGCGCTGATCGACAACGGCCGGCGCGGCCGGCCGGTGACCGGGCCGAACAACCGCCCGCTCAAGTCGCTGTCCGACATGCTGAAGGGCAAGCAGGGGCGGTTCCGCCAGAACCTCCTCGGCAAGCGCGTCGACTACTCCGGGCGCTCGGTCATCGTGGTGGGGCCAAACCTGCGCCTCCACCAGTGCGGGCTGCCCAAAGAGATGGCGCTCGAGCTCTTCAAGCCGTTTGTGATGAAGAAGCTCGTCGACCGCGGGCTCAGCCAGAACATCAAGAGCGCGAAGCGGATGGTCGAGCGCGCGCGGCCCGAGGTGTGGGACGTGCTGGAGGAGGTCGTGCACGAGCATCCCGTGCTGCTCAACCGCGCCCCGACCCTGCACCGCCTCGGCATCCAGGCGTTCGAGCCGGTGCTGATCGAGGGCAAGGCGATCCAGGTGCACCCGCTCGTCTGCACGGCGTACAACGCGGACTTCGACGGCGACCAGATGGCGGCGCACGTGCCGCTGTCGGCCGCGGCGCAGGCCGAGGCGCGCGTGCTGATGCTGTCCGCGTACAACATTCTCTCGCCGGCCTACGGCCGCGCGATCACGTCGCCGACCCGCGACATCGTCTTCGGCTGCTACTACCTCACGCTGGAGCGGGCGGGGGCGAAGGGCGAGGGCAAGATCTTCAGCCGGCCGGACGAGGTCGTGCTGGGCTACGAGAGCGGCGTGCTGGACCTGCACGCGAAGATCAAGGTCCGGCTCAGCCACGACGGCGAACTGATCGAGACGACGGTCGGCCGGGTGATCTTCAACGAGGCGATCCCGGAGGAGCTGCGGTTCATCAACGAGGTCTGCGACCGCAAGATCCTCTCCCAGATCGTGTCCGAGGCCTACAGCCGCCTCGGCTCCACGAAGACGGTGCAGCTGCTCGACAGCATCAAGGATCTGGGCTTCCATTTCGCGACCATCAGCGGCAGCGGCATCGCGCTGTCGGACATCGTGATCCCGAAGGAGAAGGAAGAGATCCTCGCCAAGGCCGACAAAGAAGTCGACGCGATCGACACCCAGTACCGGCGCGGCCTCATCACCAACGAGGAGCGGTACCTCAAGACGGTCGACGTGTGGACCGAGGCGACGGAGACGATCACGCGGAAGATGCTCAGCACGTTCGATCCCTTTAATCCGCTGTACATGATGGCCCAGTCGGGCGCGCGGGGCAACATCCAGCAGATCCGCCAGCTCGCCGGCATGCGGGGCCTCATGACCGACCCGAGCGGCCGGATCATCGAGCTGCCGATCAAGGCGAACTTCCGCGAGGGCCTCACAGTCTTGGAATATTTCATCAGCACGCACGGCCAGCGCAAGGGACTGGCGGACACGGCGATCCGGACGTCCGAGTCGGGCTATCTGACCCGCCGGCTCGTCGACGTCGCGCAGGACGTGATCATCCGCGACGAAGACTGCCACACGACCTCCGGGGTCGAGATGACGGCGATCATGGACGGCTCGCAGACCGTGGTACCCCTGGCCGACCGGATCGCGGGGCGCGTGGCGGCCGAGGACGTGCTGGCGCCGCGAAGCAAGAAGGTTCTGATCGAGGCCGGCGCGGAGATCGACCAGGCGGCGGCGGAGGCGGCGGAAGAGGCCGGCGTGACCTCCGTGGTCGTGCGATCGGTGCTCGGCTGTAAGACCCGGTTCGGCATCTGCGCCAAGTGCTACGGCCGCAACCTCGCGACCGGCAAGCTTGTGGAGATCGGCGAGGCGGTCGGCATCATCGCCGCGCAGTCGATCGGCGAGCCCGGCACGCAGCTCACGATGCGGACGTTCCACACCGGCGGCGTCGCCGGGTTCGACATCACGCAGGGCCTGCCGCGCGTCGAGGAGCTGTTCGAAGCCCGGCGCCCGAAGGGCCAGGCCGTGATCGCGGAGATCGACGGCAAGGTCGCGCTGTCGGAGAGCAAGGGCACGCGCATCATCACCCTCGCCGGGCGGGACGACGAGCGCGAGTATCCGGTCGCCTACGGCGTCCGGGTCCGCGTGGCCGACGGCGACCGTGCCTCGGCCGGCGACCAGATGACGGAGGGGTCGGTCAACCCGCACGACATCCTCCGCATCAAGGGTCTCGCGGCGGTGCAGGGCTACCTGGTCCAGGAGATCCAGAGCGTCTACCGCTCGCAGGGCGTCGACATCAACGACAAGCACATCGAGATCATCGTGCGCCAGATGCTGCGGCGGGTGAAGGTGGAGGAGCCGGGCGGCGCCGAGTTCCTGCCCGGAGAGCTCGTCGACATCTTCGCACTGGAGGAGGAGAACGCCCGGGCGATGGCCTCGCGCAAGGAGCCCGCGACCGCGCGGCCCGTGCTGCTCGGCATCACCAAGGCGTCGCTCGCCACGGAGAGCTTCCTGTCCGCGGCGTCGTTCCAGGAGACGGCCCGCGTCCTCACCGACGCGGCGACGAAGGGCAAGGTCGATCCGCTGCTCGGCCTCAAGGAGAACGTGATCATCGGCAAGCTAATCCCGGCCGGCACCGGCATGCAGCGCTACCGGTCGGTCAAGGTGGCGGTCGAAGGCCTGACGTAGACAAGGCCGTCATCGGATGCAACGTCGCGGGCCCTCCGTGAGGAGGGTCCGCGGCATTTCTACGGGCGTTCGCGCGTCGTCCGATCCCAGGAGACGGCCGGACGTCCTGAGAACAGACCTACGGGGAGATCTCGACGCACGCGGTCACTGTTGGGGGGAGATGATGCGGGTGAAGATTCGCGCACGCGTAGTGAGCGCACTATTGTCCGCGGCCGTCGCGGTGCTGCTTGCCGGCGCCGCGGGACCGTGGGCCGCGGGGCAGGCGCCGAAGGCCGCGGTTCGCGTCGGCATGATCTACTCCGCGACCGGACCGCTGGCGAGTTACGGCGCGCAGTTCCGCGAAGGGTTCCAGGCCGGCCTCGCGTATGCCACGAACAGGACCGGCGCGATCGCCGGCCACAAGATCGACGTCGCCTGGAACGACGACGCGGGCGATCCGGCGAAGGCGGTTTCCACCGCGAAGGATCTGATCGGGCAGGGCGTGCACGTGCTCGCCGGGCCGGTCAGTTCGGCCGTGGCGCTCCAGGTCGCGCCGCTCGCGGCCCAGAACCGGGTGGTGCTCATTTCCGGGCCCGCGGCCGCGGACGCGATCACCGGCGTCAACCGGTACACGTTCCGCTCGGGGCGCCAGACGTACCAGGACGTCCTCGCGGCGCGCTCGTTCATCGGCGACGAGCGCGGCAAGAAGGTCATCGTCTTCGCGCAGGACTACGCCTTCGGACAGGCCAACGTCGCGGCGGTCCGCAACGTGCTGGGGCGCGGCGGCGCCGATGTGGGGCAGATCCTGGTGCCGCTCAACGCGACGGACTTCACGCCGTTCGCGCTGCAGGCCAAGCAGGCGAAGCCCGACCTGCTGTTCGTCGCGTGGGCGGGGGCTACCGCCCCGGCGATGTGGCAGGCGCTCGACCAGCAGGGTGTCTTCGGCGGCACGGCGGTCGTCACCGGGCTCGACCAGCGGTCGACCTACGCGACCTTCGGTCCCGTCGCGTCCAAGATCGGTTTCCTCTCGCACTACGTCTATCAGGCGCCGCACAACCGCGCCAACGACTACCTGGTGCAGGCCCTCAAGACGCAGAACAAGGTGCCCGATCTCTTCGATCCGGACGGATTCGTCGCGGCCCAGATGATCGTGCACGCGGTCCAGATCGCGGACGGCGACGACGTCGAGAAGATGATCCGCGCCCTCGAGAACTGGACATTCCTCGCGCCGAAGGGCCAGCAGCTGGTGCGGGCCGCCGACCACGCGGTCCTCCAGCCGATGTTTCAGGTGAAGCTGGTCGCCGCGGGCGGAGGCTTCGAACCGCAGGTGGTCAAGGCGATGGCGCCGGCCGACGTCGCACCGCCGGTCAGCCCGTTCAAGCCCTGAGCCGCGAGGAGCACGCGAGGCCCACGGCCGGAGACGCCCAGACGGGAGACGGCCCCCCGGCGATCCGCACGACCGGTCTCACCCTCCGCATCGGCGGCGCCCTGATCGTCGACGACGTGTCGCTCGAGGTGCGGCGGGGCGAGTTCGTCACGCTGATTGGTCCGAACGGCGCCGGCAAGACGTCGCTGTTCAACTTGATCAGCGGCCTCTATCGACCGGCCGCCGGTTCGATCGAGCTCGACGGCCGTGACGTCACGGCGTGGCCGCCGCCGCGGCGGGCGCAGGCCGGGCTCGGCCGCAGCTTCCAGACGGCGCGCGTGTTTGGCGCTCTCACCGTGTTTGAAAATGTCCGCCTGGCCGTGCAGATGCGCGGGCCGGGCAACCTCGACGTGTGGCGTCCCGCGCTCGCCGACCGCGCCGAAGCCGCGAGGGCGCGCGCGGCGGTCGAGGGAACGGGCCTGGCCGGGCAGGCCGCGCGTCGCGCGGCCTCGCTCGGCCAGGGCGATGCCCGCCGGCTCGAGATCGCGATGCTGCTCGCCGCCGGGTTCGACACGCTGCTGCTCGACGAACCGACCGCCGGGGTGAGCATGGAGGAAATCCCGGCGCTCCTCGAGGTG